>JBDLIF010000151.1:0-6597 GCA_039714955.1 Pseudomonadota bacterium
TGAGTGAATCCAAGAAAACTTCACGTTTTCTTCTCTCAAATCCAAGCTGCTAAGCCGATGTATGTAGAGAGGCTGGCGACTCAACTCGATGGTTTGATATGAAACAGCATGGCGTACAAGGTCGGCACGAAGAGCAAGGTGAGGATGGTGGCAAACCCCAGTCCAGCCATAATGGTCAGGGACATGTTGACGAAGAAGACATCCTGTAGCAATGGGATCAGACCGAGGATGGTTGTCGCTGCGGCCAGTACCACGGGTCTCAAACGGCTCACCGTGGAGTCGAGGATGGCAGTGTATGGGTCTTTACCGTCGGCGATCTGCTGGTCAATCTCATCGATCAGGACAATCGCGTTCTTTATGAGCAGGCCGATCAGGGAAAGCGCGCCAAGAAGAGACATAAAATCGAATGCGCCTTGGAATGCCAGCAAGCCGGCGGTGATACCGACGATGGCCAGGGGTACCGTGAGCCAGATAATCAATGGCTGGCGTACCTTGCCGAAGAGCAGGATGGTGGTGAGGATCATCAACAGGAAACCGGCGGGCAGTGAGCTGGCCAGCCCAGCCTGGGCCTTTTGGGAATCTTCGTATTCACCGCCCCAGGAGAGTGTATAGCCTGGCGGCAGATCCATTTCTTCGATCTGGGTCTTCAGTCGATTAAACAAGGGAGTAGCCAGCTCACCCGTGGAATTGCATGAGGCAATGATGGTTTGAATACGGTTGCGGGAACGGACCACCGTGTTTTCCCACACCGTCTGGTAACCGGAAACCACCTGAGCAATCGGTATTGACTGGTCCAGTGCCGGACTCCAGACACTGATATCCTGTAAATTGCTCACATCACCCCGCTCATCTTCCTCGGCACGCATCAGGATCGGCAGCACACGGATACCATCGCGATAGCGTCCGACAGGCGTTCCGTCAAAGGCATACTGCAGGGCAGAGGCCAGGTTTTCCCGGGTGATACCGAGTTGGCGGCCGACCTGCTCGTTGAAGATGGGTCTGATCATTTTTACCGGCTGACGCCAGTCGTCGCGAACATCCTTGGCTTCCTGATCATTAAGCATGATCGCCTGCGCCTGTTCTGACAGCTGGCGTAAAACAACCGGATCGGTACCGTGGAAGCGGGCCTCTATCTTGCTGTCCCGGCCAGGGCCGATGCGCATCGATTTGATTATCGGGTCAGTCCATGGCATTTCATTTTTCAGCGTCTCATCAACCTTGTCCCAGACCTCGGCAATCCGTTCGAGTTTATCGGTCTGTACGATAATCTGGGCATAGGCGGGGGAGATCTCCCTCGGATCGTAAACCAGCGTGAAGCGTTGATGAGGTCCACCAATGACGGTGGTGGTCTGCACGACGCCTTCCTGCTGGCGCAAAAACTCGCTGACCCGCAGGGTGTCCTCTCGCGTCTTGCGAATATCGCTGCCTTCAATCTCCCAGATATCGACATAAAACAGCGGTGTGTTGGACTCGGGGAAAAAGGCCTGCTTGACGTTACCGAAACCGACCAATGCGAGGATGAACAGGCCAACCACAACGCCTACCGTCAGCCAGCGCACACGTATGGCGGTGGCGACGAGACCGCGAAACAGTTTGAAGATAGCTCCCCCATAGGGATCCTTCTGCTCATTGCCGCCGCCTTGACCGGGTTTCAGCAGCAAGGCGCAGAGCAGAGGTGTGGTGCTGATAGCGGTAACCCAGGAGAGCAGCAGAGAGAAAAGAATCACCCAGAAAAGGGAGTTGACGAATTCGCCCGTGCTGTCTGCTGAGAGTCCGATGGCGGAGAAGGCGAGGATGCCGACGATCGTGCCGCCCAACAGGGCCCAGATCGTCTTGCCCACGGCCTCGCGGGCCGCCTCCGCTGCCTGCATACCGGACTGCATGCGCACCAGCATGCCTTCAGCCACCACGATGGCATTGTCCACCAACATGCCCAGGGCTATGACCAGCGCGCCCAAGGAGATACGCTGCAGTTCGATCCCCTGGAGGTTCATGATCAGCAGTGTCCCGGCCACGGTGATCAACAACACGGCACCGATGATAAAACCCACCCGCAGGCCCATGAAGAGTAGCAGGACCAAGATAACTATGCCCACCGCCTGGCCCACGCTGACGATAAAACCACCCACCGATTTTTCCACTTCGACCGGTTGGTTATAGATCTCGGTCAGTTCCATGCCAATGGGTATGCTGGACTGGAGCTCCTGAATGCGTTGATCCAGACGCTCACCGACCGCGACCACGTTCTGTCCGGCCTGCATGGAGATACCGATGGTGAGGGCCGGTTTACCGTTGACGTAGTACATCTGATTGGGGACTTCTTCATAGGCACGGGTGATTTTGGCGATGTCCTTGAGATAGATGAGTTTTTTTTCATCGGAATTGATGAGGACGTCGCCAATCGATTTCACCGAGCTAAACTCCCCCGTCGGTACGATGCGCAAATATTCATCACCGACCCTGGCATGACCCGCCGTTACGACCACGTTTTGTGACTCCAGGATCTCTGCAATCCGCCTCGGTGAGATGCCCATCTCACCTAAACGTGCCCGGGAGATGTCGACGTAGACAGACTCTTCTTGCGCACCGCCGATGGAGATCTTGCTGATACCAGGGACGAGCACCAGTTCCCGTTTTAAGCTGTCGGCCAGGTCCCAAAGCTCTCGCCAACTGTAGCCACTGCCGCTGAGGGTCAAATAGATGCCGAAGACATCACCGAAATCGTCGATGACCATGGGGGATTGGGCGCCAGGCGGCAGCTTGTCCTTCATGTCAGCGATCTTACGCCGCAGTTCATCGTAGATATCCGGAAAATCTTCACCCCGGTACTTGTCCTTGAACTCGATCTGTATATCCGACAGGCCAGGCCGGGAGATGGACATCTTGATGAATTTGACCTGCTCCAACCGCTGAATGGCATCTTCGATATGGTAGGTTACCTCGTCCTGTACCTGTTTGGCGGTGGCGCCGGGATAGGGCGTGATGATCTTGGCCAGCTTGATGGTGAAGGGCGGATCCTCCAGTTTACCCATCTGCTCGAAGCCCCAGAGGCCGCCGCCCACCATGATGATGACCAGCAGCCAGGAGATGACCGGTGTCTTGACGGAGTATTCGCCGATATTCATCTATCGCCCCTTATGATTCTTGTCGTATGCGAAGGTCTTACTGGTATTGCAGGTCGTCGGGACGAGGTTCCGCCTGCTCATTTTTCGGCATGAACCTGACTTTCATGCCTTCTTTAAGGAAGGGGGTACCCGCCGTAACGATTCGGTTGCCCGGTTCCAGACCATCCAGAATCTCTATTCTGGCGCCAAGCATGCGGCCCACCTTAACCGGTTGTGGTTTTACCGTCATGCTCTGTTCATCGACAACCCAGGCGGCGGGATCGAGCTTGTAGTCGCCCACGATGGCGCTCACCGGCACCAGCAGTATCGTGCCGCTGTCGACAAAGCGACTGAGATCTACGGTCACGCTGGCCGTCATACCGGGGAGGATGGTGGCATTTTTCAGTTGATCCATGGTGTAGGTGAGCTGAAAGGTCTGTGTCTGCTCATCCGCCTTGGTTGAGGCTTCACGAAAGGTCAGGGGGTAGGTCTGATCAGGAAGATCGGTAAACGAGGCAAAGACAGGAACCCGTTTACGTCCATCATCCTGATAGCGGCGGCTGGCTCTTAGTCTGCGCAGGAGATTTTCGGGGACATGGAACTTGACCTCCAACTGGGTTATATCCTGTAGGTCCAGGATGGTCTGTTTGGCCTGCACCTCTTGAAAATTCTCTATATAACGCCTGGCAATTATGCCATCGAAGGGGGCCTCGAGCTGGGTATAGTTCAAATCCTGTTGTGCCGTCTCCAGCCCGGATTGCGCATTCTTGAATTCCGCTTCCAGGCGGTCATAGTCCATCTTCGAGATATGACCCTTACCGACCAGTTCCTTGGCGCGATCGTAGTTCTTTTTGGTTTTCTGGTAGGTCGCTTTGCGGTCGTTGACGACTATCTGGAAATCGGTGGGATCCAGCTTTGCCACCACCTGCTCCTCAACCACCTGCTCGCCCTCTTTGACAAGCAGTTCTTGGACCTTGCCGGGGACCCTAAATGCCAGCTCCGCCTTTCTACCGGCATCGATTTTCGCCGGAAACTTGCGTATTCCGCTGGAGGCTGGGGCGTCGATCAGAAACGTTTTAACGGGCCGAATGACCTCTTTAGGGGCAATCTGCGGGGGTTCGCCACAGCCTGAAATTGCCAAAGAGAGAATCAGAAGTCCAGAGTGTTTTAACTTATACCATTGCATGGTTTTCTGACCTTGAATTATTTTAAACTGGAAAAGCAACATTGCACTTTAACCTATCCTTTGCTGAACGGCTAGAAATGAGCGTCAGATGTTTCATTGTTTTCGCGGCCATTTTTAGGATTATAGCCCTACTTCAGCAGAAACAGACTCAGCGCGGGGACATAGGTGATCAGTAACACGGCTGCCAAGAGCACCAGGAAAAATGGCCAGGTGGCGCGATAGATGTCGGTCATGGGTTCCTTGAAGCGAATACCGGCGATAAACAGATTCATGCCCACCGGCGGGGTAAAATAGCCAAGCTGCATATTGGCCAGAAAAATAATCCCCAGATGTACGGGGTCTATGCCGTACGACAGCGCAACCGGTACGATCAGTGGCACCATGATGATGGTCGCGGAAAAGATGTCGAGCAGCGCACCCAACAACAGCAACAAGCCATTCAGCAACATTAGAAAGACGTATCTGTTCTCGATTGCGCCGCGCACCTGCTCGAACAACCAGGTGGGTATATCCGCGTTGATCAGCACATTGGTAAAGGCCAGCGCAACCGCCAGGATCAGGAGAATCTCCCCGACCATGACACAGGTATTCAGCACCACACGAGGTAGCTGACGCAACGGCAGTTCACGATACAAGAACACCTGAATGACTAACACATAGATCGCGGTCATGGCCGCCGCTTCAGACAGGGTGACAATGCCGCCATAGATGCCGCCCAGCAGAATGACCGGCAGCGGCAGTTCCCAGCGGGCCTGCCACAAGGCGGCGCCGACCCGCCGCGGGGAAAAGGGCACGGTTGCTTCCCGCTGATGCCGGGTCGCCCACAGGCTCCAGACGCTCAACATAGCGATCATCAACAGCAGCGGTCCAATACCGGCGATGAAGAGATCGGTGAGTTCCAGCTGGATGGGGAGGTCCATCTGCTGGACCACAATACCGTACAGGATCAACGGCATGGATGGCACCAGCAACAACCCCAGGCTGCCGGCTGAGGTCACCAGGCCCAGACTGAAATCCTTTGTATAACCACTCTGCCGCAGCGCCGGATAGAGCAGGGCGCCGACCGCTACGATGGTCACGCCCGAAGCGCCGGTGATCGCGGTAAAGAAGGCACTGGTCAAAAAGGCCACCAGCGGCAGCCCGGCCGGCACCCAGCCGAAGAAGGCGCGAGTCAGACTCAGCAGGCGTTCTGGCGCCCGGGTCTCCGACAGCAGGTAGCCGGAAAATGCGAACAATGGCAACGCCAGCAGCAAGGGTGTGTCGGTAATACGATAGATCTCCAGGCCCACCACGGACAGGTTGACATCCTGGACATAAAACCCGTAACAGGCGGCCGCGGCAATGACAATGAAAAGCGGCATCCGCATCAGTGCCAAGAGGGATAACAGCCCCGTAAATACCAGTGTCATGTGACGGCTTTCTCCTGGGCTGCCTGTTTGAGTACATCTTTGTCCAACATCTCTCGCGAACTGGCGAAGGCCTGGAGCAAGAACCGCAAGGCCATCACTGAAAAGGCGATCGGCAGAATGCCTTCGCACAGCCACAAGGGTACAGAGGCGAATGCCAGGGTTGCATCGCTGAACTCCATCCATACCAACCGTGCGCTGAAATAGGCGACGATGCCGCAGACAAGCGCGCTGATAAGATGGATCAGCCGCTCTATCCATATGCGCCAGCGATAAGGCAGGTATCGCAAGAACAGATCGATGGCGATATGCACGCGTTCCCTGGTTGCCACCATGGCGCCCATAAGCGCCAGCCAAAGGATGGTGATACGCAGGAAGGGATCGATCCAGCTAATGGACGATTCAAACAGGTTCCTTAACACAATTTGGGTGTTGGCGGCACCGATGACGACGATAAACAGAACCACCAGCAGCGCGTTTTCCAGGTGGTGGAGGATGACCCGCAACTTACTCCACGACATGACAGCTCCTGCTGCCGTTCGCCTTCTGAGCTCGACAGGTCTGCAGATAGCCGTTGACCTGCCGGAAAAGAGACGGGGAGATCTCGTCATCTTGGAGTAACTGCTCGGTTACCGTCTGAGCCCTGGCACGCCAATCGGCTACCTCGTCATTTGAAGGATTGCTGAGTTTGATCCCCAGTGAATGGAGGGCGGCAAAGGCGGCGATATTGTCTTTTCGATTCTGCCGGTCGATATCCCGGAACACCTCGCCCATCACCGAGCGCACCAACTGCTGGTCCTGTTGACTGATGGCGGAGAAGGCCTTGCCGTCGATCGCCAGTACGGCAACAAAATAGGAGAGGGGCAGGTTGGTCATATATTGCACCCGGGTGTGCCATTGC
>JBDLIF010000152.1:0-6553 GCA_039714955.1 Pseudomonadota bacterium
AATGGTGGCACACCATGGCATCCTCTAATCAGCGGGCAGCTGAACCACAGACCAGCCCCCGAGTGGCTGAGTCGCTGTGGCACAGCAAGGAAACCACTGCGGTCCTGCTGGAACTCGATGTGGATCACACCACTGGGCTGGATCAACAAGAGGTACAACGACGCCTTGAGACCTACGGTTACAATGAACTCGAACAGGCTGAAGCCATCTCGCCCCTTGCCCTGCTGCTGGGGCAGTTCCGTAATCTGCTGATCGTCGTCTTGCTGGGTGCGGCCGGGCTCTCCGCCATGGTCGGTGAAATCGTTGATGCGCTGATCATTCTCATCATCGTGTTGTTTTCGGCCCTGCTGGGTTTTGTTCAGGAGTATCGGGCGGAGCGCGCCGTCGAGGCCTTGAAGCGCATGCTTGCCCCCACCGCACGGGTGCTCAGGGGCCGGCAGCCAGTGATGGTTTCCGCCAAGGAGCTGGTGCCCGGGGACATCGTGCTGCTGGAGGCCGGTGACCGGGTCTCTGCCGACATCCGACTGCTTGAGACCCATGCTCTGCGTTGTGACGAGGCACCGCTGACCGGTGAGTCCGCGCCGGTGGCCAAACAGACGGGGGCCCTGGGGCATGATACCCCGGTTCCGGAGCGAACCAATTCGCTCTTTGGCGGTACCACCATTACCTATGGGCGGGGCAGGGGGGTGGTGACGGAGACCGGCATGCGCAGCCAATTCGGCCGCATTGCGCTGGAGGTGGCGGCGGTGGAGGTGGATGAGACGCCCCTCGAAAAGCGTACCAGGGAGATTGGCAAGTGGCTGGCTGTCGTCTCGCTCTCCGTCTGTGCCCTGGTGATCGTGATCAGTCTGATCCGGGGGGCGATATCGCACAGCCTCGATCTCGATTTCCTGCTCACCATGATCATGTTTGCGGTCGCGCTGGCGGTCGCCGCGGTGCCAGAGGCCCTGGCCGCTATCGTGACGGGCGCCCTCGCCATCGGCATGCGCTCCATGGCGAAACACAATGCCCTGGTAAAACGCATGCCGGCGGTGGAGACCCTGGGCTCCACCACGGTGATCTGCTCCGACAAGACCGGCACCCTCACCCGGGGTGAGATGACCATTCGCCGGATCCTCTGCGGCACCAGGAGCATCGAGGTCACTGGGGCGGGTTATCTGCCGGAAGGGGAGCTGCAGTTGCCCGCTGGGCTGACGCAAGATGACCCTGGCCTGCGGCTGCTGCTCAAGGGGGGCGTGCTCTGCAACGATTCAGAGCTGCTCCAGGAGGCTGACCAATGGACGATCCGGGGCGATCCAACGGAAGGTGCCTTCCTGGTACTGGCCGAAAAGGCCGGCATTAGCGCCAACGAAACCCGGGCCCGTCAGGCAAGATCTGGAGAGGTCCCTTTCAGCTCCGAACGCAAACGTATGACCACTACACATCAGGACAAGGATGAAACGGTCGCGTTCATGAAGGGTGCGCCGGAGGTGATCCTGGCGCGCTGCGGCCAAATCGCCGATGGCGACCAGGTACGGGGACTCAATGAGGCCGAGCGCGGGCTCATTCTGCAACAGAATGAGGCGATGGCCGGAGCTGCCCTGCGGGTGCTGGCACTGGCCTACCGCCGGCTTGCGGGCCGGCCCCCGCAAGACGATGACGAACTGGAATCCGAGATGGTGTTCCTGGGGCTCGTCGGCATGATGGATCCGCCCCGCGACGAGGCCATGGAGGCCGTCGAGACCTGTCGGCGGGTGGGCATACGGTCGGTCATGATCACCGGTGACCACCAGTTGACCGCCAGGGCGGTGGCCCATGAACTTGGCATCTTCAGGGAGGGCGATCTGGTGATCAATGGCGAGCAACTGGCCGCCATGTCGGAAGAGGAACTCACGCGGATCGTCGAGCGGGTAACCGTCTATGCCCGGGTCTCCCCGATGGACAAGCTCAAGATAGTGCGGGCCTGGAAGGCCAGGGGAGAGGTGGTGGCGATGACCGGTGACGGGGTCAACGACGCCCCGGCGCTCAAACATGCCGATATCGGGGTGGCGATGGGGATCACCGGCACGGACGTGGCCCGCGAAGCAGCGGACATGGTGCTCGCCGATGACAACTTTTCCACCATCGTGAAGGCCATCCAGCAGGGCCGCTGGATCTACGACAACATCAAGAAGTATCTGGCCTATCTGCTCGAATCCAATATCGCCGAGGTGGTGGTCATCGGCGGCATCGTCCTGCTGCTCGGCCCTGAGTTCCTGCCTCTGCTGCCCGCTGCCATCCTCTACCTCAACCTGGCCACCGATGGACTCCCGGCCCTGGCCCTCGGTATCGCCCCCCCCGACCCGGATATCATGCAGCGCCCCCCCAGGCCACCCAACCAGAGCGTCTTCGATTGGGATGTCAAATCGTTCATCCTGCGGGCGATGGTTATCGAGATACCCGTCTACTACTGGATCTTCTTCAGCCACTTGGATGACTGGGAGCACGCCCGCACCATGCTGTTTTTTATGTTCATCGGGGTGGAGTTCGTTATTGCCCTCAACTGCCGTTCGCTGGCCTTCAGCATCTTTTCCGTCCCGCCGCACAAGTGGCTGATCATCGCCCTGGTCTGGGAACTGCTGCTCATTGTCCTCCTGGTGCAGATCCCCGCGGTCAGACAGGCCTTCGGCATAACACTCCCCTCCCTGGCCGATCTTGCGCTCATCTCCGCCATTGGCCTGATGGTGATGGCTGTTATTGAGGCCAGCAAGATACTGCTCAGGCGTTACAAGAGAGCCGTAGCGGCAGGCTGACCTAGTGTGGTGTAACGTATAAAGGGTACAAATCAGAGGCACCCAAATGGCCCAAGTCAAGGCGCAGTCCGCAGTTAATGGTTGTTCCCTTAGCAAGGGTTGCAACGCAGGATTGGGGCATTTGGGCGCCTCCCTGCGGGCGCGGCGAGAAGCCGTCATCTGCGGTGTTGCGTCTCTTGTAAAGGGCCTGCCATTCCCTGCGAGACGTGCCTTGCAGCTAACGGCTTCTCGCCACGCTGATATGTGCCCTTTATACGTTACACCACACTAGATAGAGGAAAATTTCACCAAGCCCCCATTCGCACTGGCTGCTAAGCACTGGTTTATGAACTAAAATTATTAATGAACTCAAGTTTCGGAGTTCAAACGGGGAGGGGCGGAGAGGGAACTGGGCGTTTTGAGACAAGCTGTTAATACATCCCTGTACGCTCGACTGCGGCCTTCCATGGCCGCAGACGCTCTCAAAACCCTATCTCCCTCTCCGCTTGATATCTCATTGGCGTATCTGAACTCCGAAACTTGAGTTGATGAAGAATACGGCGAATGTGTTTGGGTTTTTCCTGCATAGCCAGTGGAGAGATCCATTTCAAACAGAGACTGGAGGTAGAACATGAGCGATCTGATGACCTTCATTGGTGGAGCGGCGGTAGGTACCCTGGTCACCTACCTGGCGAAAAACGAGGAGGCCCGCAAGAAAGTCGAGCATTTTATCGATGGGATGGGAGAGGCCTTCACCGACTTTCTGCACCGGATGACTCCAGGTGCGGCGGAGAAGACCGCGGGTCCGGAAAACGAGCCAGAGAGTGAGACCGTGGAAAAAGCCGCGCCGGTCAGGAAAGCCGCACGACCCAGGCGGAAGGCAAAGGCGAAAAAGGTGGTGACGGAGGAGAAGTCGATTCACTGACAGACCAGAGTGGTTGGTGATACGCCGGCTCGTTATTGTCTCAAAGGGAGTGGTGCGCTGGCGGTATAGCTAATAATTGTCAAGTAGGGTGGGCACCGCCCACCCAATATCTCTCGATCTACCCTTTGATGGTGGGCGGTGCCCACCCTACGCCGAAAGATGTTTACAATGCTAATGGATTGTCCTGGGTTTGGCTTCGAAACCGATCTCGCTCAAATAGTCAACCGTCATTTCGATCAAGAGATCCAATTTTGCCAAGACGCATTCAGACAGATCGATCCCTGTCTTCAACCTGACGGGTTCAATGCCGATCAAGGTGATTTCAGGTAAGGGTTTACCTTCGATCAACAGTGCGGCCAGGATGTCGGAGAGGGCCAGCTGATGGGGTGAGATCTTGTTGTGGAAGAAGGCGGGTACCTCTTCATCTTCCAGTATTATTATGCTGCCGGGCGGTCGTCCGGTCTTGACCGCATCGATCACGATCAAGTGTGTACGATCGATAACATGCTCATACAAGGCCATGCCTGCGGTGCCGCCATCCAGGACCTCGACCTGGGCCGGCATGAGAAAATCATGCTGCAGTTTTTGCACGACACGTACCCCTATGCCCTCATCCTGCAGCAGGATATTACCCAGGCCCAATACCAGGACGGGATTGACATGGTTACCCTGCAATAAGGGATCTTGCTGAATAAATGGCAGGATTTGCATCAGAATGTCACCCCGCACTGCGAACCCACTGCATGCACACGCACAACCTCTTGCTGTTTGCGTGTATCAACCATATGGATGGCACAGGCAAGACAGGGGTCAAAGGAGTGTACCGTGCGTATCACCTCCAGGGGTTTTTCAGGATCGGCGATGGGATTATCCAGCAGTGAAGCCTCATAAGGTCCGGGTGCATCGTTTTCGTCACGTGGGCCCGCATTCCAGGTGCTGGGTACCACGGCCTGATAGTTGTGGATCTTACCGTCACGTATGACTATCCAGTGAGACAAGACTCCGCGCGGTGCTTCATGGAGACCAACACCACGGACCTCCTCCTTGGGAAAGTCCGGGCGATTGTAGGTGGCATAATCACCTTTACCGATATTCTCCATGAGCAGATGCCATTGCCGCTGGAGAGATTCATACAGGACGGCAGCCCGTACACAGCGTGCGGCATGCCGGCCAATCGTTGAATGCAATGCCTCAACGGGGATCTCAGTGCCTGCAATCGATCCAGCCATTTTGAGCAGTTTATCGAGATTGCGTACGGTCGGCTCATGGCCCGCCGCTGCCATACAGAGTACGTTGGCCAGTGGTCCAACCTGAACGCGGTTATCGTAGAAGGTTGGTGCCTTGACCCAGGTGTACTTGGCATCGTCCTGAAAATCCGTATATTCAGGTTGGGTCTCACCGTCATAGGGATGTAATGCCCCTTTTCCACCCTGATACCAGGCATGTTTGACGCTCTCCTTCACACCCTTTTCAAAGTAGGCATCATTAAAACCGCTGATGGATTTGAATTGATCCAGGTCGGCGTTGGGAATGTAGCCACCCGGCAGGTCGAACCGGGTGCCTTTGCCGTCCAAAGGAAGATCCGGCACCGCAAGATAATTTTTTACCCCAGCCCCATAATTCGTCCAATCCGCATACAGGGCGCCGATTGCCGCCACATCGACCATATAGACCTTATGGATGAAATCACCGAGTTCATCGATGATATTCTTGATGTAGTAGAGGCGTTCCAAAGTCAGCGTGGACTGGCTGTCGAGATTGATCGGATTGGCAACGCCCCCCACGGCGAGATTTTGAATATGCGGGGTTTTCGAGCCCAGGATGGATACGATCTTGTTGGCGCGGCGTTGATAGTCCAATGCCTGGAAATAGTGTGCCACTGCGATCAGATTGATCTCAGGAGGCAATTTCATCGCGGGATGATTCCAGTAGCCACTGGCGAAGATACCCAGTTGACCAGTCTCGACAAACTCTTTCAGCCTGGCTTGAATCTCGCGAAAATGCTGTGGGCTGTTCATAGGCCAGTCGGAAAGACCTTGGGCGGTTTTCGCTGCTTTCACCGGGTCGGCCTGCAGGGCAGAGAGGATATCGACCCAATCCAATGCCGACAGATGATAGAAGTGAACGATATGATCGTGCACCGAGTGGGCCGCGATGATGAGATTGCGGATATATTGGGCATTGAGCGGTATTTCCATATCCAGGGCATTCTCGACCGCGCGCACCGAGGCAAGTGCATGTACGGTTGTGCACACCCCGCAAATGCGCTGGGCGAATACCCAGGCGTCCCTGGGATCGCGCCCCTGCAGGATCAATTCAATTCCACGCCACATCTGACCGGAAGACCAGGCCTTGGTCACCTTGCCTTCATCGACCTCACAATCGATGCGCAAATGGCCCTCAATTCTTGTCATCGGATCTATAACGATTCTTTTAGCCACGGTCACACTCCTGTTTGTTTTTAGTTAGACGTGCCAATTAAGAGGTGCTGCGATTAAGTGGCCTCAACTCGGTGTAATACGGGAAGATGCTTAACGAAAATCAAGTACAAGACGATCTCCAGCGAAAACATGCCAATCGTGATCAAGAGTTCCATGATGGAGGGGAAGTAGCTCCAGTCGGGTCCAGGGTGATATCCAATGAGATAGGTGTTCAGTCGATAGATCGTACCCGCCAACAAGAGACAGACCGAGAGGATAAAGATTATCTGTCGATTGCTACGATGACTTTGCTTGAACAGCAGCATGAAGGGTACGATATAGAGTGCCATCTCAATCCAGAACATCACTGCATCCGTGGTCTGTTCAAACGCATAGCCCCAGGCGCCACGTACCGTCAAATCAACCAAACGAATCAGAATAAAGCTGCCAAGCAGCAG
>JBDLIF010000153.1:0-6512 GCA_039714955.1 Pseudomonadota bacterium
CATGTATCGCGTGTTGGTTTAACTCTGGCGCCTTACCCAGGTTTTTTGTGAAACCGCGGATGGTGTTCTCACAGGCGCTGAAGCGGACGCCCTGTCCCACCAGGCCGTTGATGCGCCCCTGATTGGCATTCTCCGCCTGCAACAGGCGCAGACCGGGTCCAAACGCCACGATCTCTACATCCACCCTGTCCGGGCCATAGTGTTTGAGCAGATTGTTCGCCACGTTGAGCACCAGGGTCTGCTTGAACGGATCGGTGTCACTGATCTGCAGGACTACATGCTTTTCGGCAAAAGGCTTGGCCTCCTCCTGCTCGGCCCAAACAGCCAGGGAGCCCAGTGTCAGGAAAGTGCAAAGAAACAGGACGGCTGGAAATATAGCCGTCTTCTTGATTACATCCATAATTCATCTCCTCTCTAGGGAATGATCTAAATGCTGACTGAGGTAACCGATGTGGTTACCCAACACTAGATGCGGGAAGCTGCTGATTTATTCCAGATTCGGTGGAATGGAGCATTTGCTGAAATCAGATGGAATAAAGGCCGCTGCCCATGCATCTGTTAGTATCGGGAGGCTAATGAGTAGAAAAATGACAATATTCGATTTGGGGCGAATTGCCCGCGGGCTGCATGACCGTTTTGGGGAACACCGGGATGATCTCTATCGGGTGGCCCTGTCAGGGTGTGGCGACAGCATGCTGGCTGATGACCTGGCCCAGGAGGCCCTGACCCGGGCGATCGCCAAGCAGCATCAGCTCAAGGACGCGGAGAAGCTGGAACACTGGCTGTTCCGTATCCTGAGCAACTGCTGGCGGGAGCATCTGCGCCGGCTCTACCCCACCCAGGAGATCGAGGAACTGGTGCTGACTTCCGAACATACACCGGAGATGGGGCTGCGCAGGCAGCAGGTCATAGACCGGGTGCGCACCGCGATCGGCAGGCTGCCTCTGGGTCAGCGGCAGGTGGTCACCCTGGTGGATCTGCAGGAGTTTGCCTACGCTGAGGTGGCGGGGATATTGGAGATACCTGTGGGCACGGTGATGAGCCGGCTCAGTCGCGCGCGTAAGGCATTGAAGGAGCAACTGCTTTCCCTGGATGGGGAGTTGCATGCGGAACGTTGCCATCTCAGGAGAGTGAAATGAGTGAAGCAAAAGAGCGGATCGATATCCAGCTGAACGCGCTGGCGGATGGTGAGCTGAAACGAGAGGAGAGTGAGGCGCTGCTGGAGCGGATCGAGCAGGACCCGGAGCTGCGTGAAGCGCTTTGCGACATACATCGTGTCAAGGATATGCTCAGCTATGCCTATGCGGACGATACCCTGCCGGGTCGGCGTAAACGGGCGACCAGCCAGTGGCGTATCGGTTTTGCCGCTGCCGCCACAGTGCTCTTTTCGTTAGGTTTCATGAGTGGCCGCCTGATGCAGCCTACGGAAGCCATCCCACCCTTTGAACTGGGACAGGTTCAGACCCAGCCTAACAAGGTCGTGTTGTTTGTGGGGCATTCCGATGATGGGAGATTTCAGCGTGTCCTCGACCAGGCTGAACGGCTGCTCAAACAATATGCCGGGCAGGGTATCGAGGTCAATGTGCTTACCAGCGCTGGGGGCATAGACCTGTTGCGTACCTCGACCCCTTACCTGAAGCGTATCGAAACCCTGAGCGCCAGCTATGCTGCGCTACAGTTCGTGGCCTGCAACAACACCATTGCCCGGCTTGCCCGGGAAGGCAAAGCGGTTGATTTGGTTGACGTTGCGTTGATCCAGCCCTCCGCCGTGCAGTTTGTGGTGGAAAGGCTCAGGCAGGGCTGGAGTTACATGGCGATTTGAATGGATGGGCTGAAAGCCTGTATCACACCATTGGTAATGCTTGGGATATAGGTCTGGTTACCCCTCATGGCAGGGAGTGCACCCTAAAGGATGCACTCCAGGCGCTCGTTGTATCGGCTGCTTTCCACCCACAAGATCCGACCCGGAACGGCAGCACATGAAACATCCATTGTCATGGGGCTCCCCCTGATAGCGAGGATCAAAGGTCCGGGTTACCCTTTTCGAAACCATGATAGATATCGTTGTCACTGGCAACATGACGGCTGGAGCTACCAGAACGACTGCCTATACCTGGGACTGATGCGGATGCATGACGGGATGCTCCGGACCACAGATCAGGATTACCCTTTTCGAAACCATGATAGATTTCATTATTCGAACCGCCATAGACAGATGATAGACCGGTGCCACTACCGATACCGGGTTGCACGGCCGTTCTGGTTGCACTATAGGAAGACCCGCTTGAGAGGTCCGGATTACCCTTCGCGAAGCCATGATAGATCTCAGCATCGGTAGCGGCGCTGACTGATCCGATAAAGAGAAGTGCTGCAACAGGTGTAATTAACTTTTTCATTTTGATTTCCTCTACGTTTTCTGGTTGGTCATGACAAGGGTTTGAAGATCGCCTTGTGTTAAATATTACGCAAGGAACGGTTGATTGGATTCAATGGAGTAGCCGTGGATCAGTTACCTCCTGTGGGATCAGTGATAGTGCGAGTGTTCATGGGTTCTCCCTCCTTGTTGGAGGTTTACTAATCTTATAGAAAAACCTAGTACTTTAGTCAAGAATAGAGGGTGAAAAATACAACTCCACAAAGCATGGTTTTTGCGCAAGTAAGGTAATTAACTCGCAATAGATCAGCTAGAGTCATGTAACAAGTTGATAACAGGGTGAATACTGGCCCTGCAGCTTCATCCGGTTCTGCTCCACGAAGGCCAATAGCAGATGATCCATGGCCGAGACGAGCTCCGCTTCTCCGTGGATCTTAAAAGGTCCATGCTGTTCCACCGCGCGAATGCCCTCCTCCTTGACGTTACCGGCCACGATACCGGAAAAGACACGGCGCAGATTCGCTGCCAGCAGATTGGGTTTCAGTTGCCGGTTCAGGCTGAGGCTGCGCATGGCCTTGTGAGTGGGGATAAAGGGCTGCTGCAACTCATGGTCGATCTTCAGCCTCCAGTTGTAGTAGAAGGCATCGTTACCCTCGGTGCGGTATGCCCTGACGTTCTCCATCGCCGCCTTCATCGCCCTGGCCACCGCGGCAGGGTCGTCAATGATGATCTGGTAATGCTGCTGCGTCTCTGCTCCCAGGGTGATGCCGATAAAGCGGTCGATCTCGTGGAAATAGTCGGCGCACTTGGCCGGGCCGGTGAAGATCAGGGGAAAGGGGTGGTCCCGGTTGTCCGGATGCATCAGTATGCCCAGCAGGTAGAGCAGCTCTTCGGTGGTGCCCGCACCGCCAGGAAAGATCACAAAGCCATGGCCGGTGCGCACGAAGGCCTCCAGGCGCTTCTCGATATCCGGCATGATCACCAGTTCGTTGACGATGGGATTGGGGGGCTCGGAGGCAATGATGCCTGGCTCGGTGATGCCCAGGTAGCAGCCGTTACTGATGCGCTGCTTGGCGTGGCCGATGGTCGCCCCCTTCATCGGCCCCTTCATCGCCCCGGGGCCGCAGCCGGTGCAGATATCCAGACCCCGCAGCCCCATCTCGTAACCCACCTCTTTAGAGTAGTCATACTCCTCCCGATCGATGGAGTGACCACCCCAGCAGACTACCAGATTGGGCTGAGCACCGGTATGCAGCACCCGCGCATTGCGCAGGATATGAAAGACAGCGGAGGTGATGTGGCTGGAGATCGTCAGATCAAAGCTCGGATCGTTGTGGATCTCGTTGTGCACATAGATGATGTCCCGCAGCACGGCAAACAGGTGTTCCTGAATACCCTTGATCATCCTGCCCTCCACGAATGCGCTCTCCGGCGCATTCTCGAGCCGCAGTTTGATGCCCCGGTTACGCTGCATCAGATTGATGCCGAAGTCCCGGTAGCTAGCGAAGATCTCACGCGCATCGTCTGTCTCGCTGCCACAGTTCAGCACCGCCAGGGCACAGCGCCGGAACAGGCCATACAGCCCTTTGGCGCTGGTATCCAGCAGGGCGTTGACCTCCATTTGTGAGAGGACCTCAAGGCTGCCTTGTGGACGCACCGAGGCGCTTATCTTGGACATGGGAATTCCTTGTTGTTTACAAGTGCTGATTGAGGGTTCATTAGGAGCGTAAATGGGTGGGAGTGCAAGACATCAGTTGGCGATGATGTACTGGCCGGTGATTTCCCTCTGATGGGTCGAGACCGCTGTTCAATACCACTATAATCCAGAAAACGGCGGTTGATCGCTCTGGAACCGATCTAAGACCATGACCTATACAACGTTTTTGCCATTCATGGAATTTACCTGATGGATAAAACCGCGGTACACATTCTGAACCTGAGCCGCGGCTACCGGGAGGGTGACAGGGTCCATCCAGTGATCCGTGACGCGAACATGCAGATCCTGCCCGGCGAATGCGTGGCGCTGCTGGGGCGCAGCGGTTCGGGAAAATCCACCCTGCTGAATCTGATCGCCGGGATCGACCGGCCGGACAGTGGGGAGATCTTCATCGGCGGTGAGCACATCAGCCGACTCAGGGAGCCTGATCTGACCCTGTTCCGGCGCCGCCGGATCGGCTTTGTCTACCAGTTCTTCAACCTGATCCCGACCCTCAATGTGGCGGAGAACATCGCCCTGCCCCTGGAGCTGAACGGTCTTCTGAGGGACGAGATCAGGCTGCAGACGGCACGCATGCTGGATGCGGTGGATCTGGGTGAGCGTGCGGAGGCCTTCCCTGACCGGCTCTCCGGTGGTGAACAGCAGCGGGTCTCCATCGCCCGCGCCCTGGTGCACCGCCCTGCCCTGGTGCTCGCCGACGAGCCCACCGGCAATCTGGATCAAGCCTCCGGGGAGCAGGCGCTCGAGCTGATGATCGCCCTGGCGCGGGAGGAGCACAGCAGCCTGTTGCTGGTGACCCACAGCCTGGCGGTGGCCCGCCGAGCCGACCGCATCCTCACCCTGCAGGATGGCCAGCTGAATGAACAGGGTACGGAGCTGGCCTGGTGAACCGTCTGCTGCTGCTCAGCGCCCTGCGCCACCTGCGGCGGCACCCCTGGCAGACCTGGCTGTCGATCATCGGCATCGCTCTCGGGGTGACGGTGATCGTGGCGGTGGACCTGGCCAACCAGAGTGCCCGTCAGGCCTTCCTGCTCTCCGCCGAAAGCCTCACCGGGCGGGTTACCCACCAGATCCTGGGTGGGCAGCGCGGCATCCCCGAGTCGTTCTACCGGGCGCTGCGCATCGAGCGGGGCCTGCGCCTTTCCGCCCCGGTGGTGCAGGGGCTGGTGAAACTGGGGAAGGAGCAGCTGCAGCTGATCGGCATAGATCCCCTGGCCGAAGCACCCTTCCGTCAGGTCGGTGTCAGCCTGGGTACCCAGGCAGCCGGGGATTTGCTGACAGAGCCCGCCACGGTGTTGCTGTCGAGCATCACCGCCGAACGGCTCGGCCTCACCCCTGGCGACAGGATTGACGTTAGGGTGACCGGGCGAGCGGTCACCCTGCGCATCGTCGGGCTGCTGGAGGGGGATAATCCCGCGGTGCTGGAGGGGCTGCTGCTGGCCGACATCAGCACGGCCCAGGAGCTGTTGGGACAGGCCGGCTGGCTTGACCGCATCGACCTGATCCTGACATCGGAACAGGCGCAACGTCTGGCCGAAGCGCTGCCCCCCGGGCTGCGCCTGGAGGTGCCGGAATCCCGCACCCGGATCATGAGTGAGATGATCGAGGCGTTCCAGACCAACCTGGCCGCCATGAGCCTGCTGGCGTTGCTGGTGGGGGCCTTTCTGATCTACAACAGCATGACCTTCTCGGTGCTGCGCCGCCGCCAGTTGCTGGCCACCCTGCGCCTGCTTGGCGTCACCCGCCGGTCCTTGTTTCAACTGCTGTTGCTGGAGGCGGGGCTGCTCGGCCTGATCGGCACGCTGCTGGGGCTGTTGCTGGGGGTATCTGTTGCCCACTACCTGGTGCAACTGGTGACCCGTACCATCAACGATCTCTACTTTGTATTGACGGTGACCCAGTTGATGCTGGAGCCCCTGCTGCTTCTCAAGGGTGGCCTGATCGGTCTTGGTGTCACCCTGCTGGCGGCCCTGGCGCCCGCCATCGAGGCCGCCGGCACCGTCCCGGTGAGCGCCCTGCGCCGCTCCCAGTTGGAGCAGCGGGTCCACCGGGGGCTGCCCTGGGTGGGGCTGCTGGGCCTCGCAGCCCTGTTGGGTGGGTTGCTGCTGGTGGGAGAGGAAGAGAATGGCCTGACCGGCGGTTTTGCCGGCCTGTTCCTCATCATCGCCGGTTACAGCCTGCTGATGCCTCTGGCGGTGGTGCTGATCAGCCGGCTCAGCGGTATTCTGGCCGGGCGCGGCAGCCTGCTGGCGCGCTTTGCCCTGCGCGGCATCGGCGCCAATCTGAGCCGCACCGGTCTCTCCATCGCCGCCCTCAGCGTGGCGGTGGCGGCCACCCTGGGGGTCAGCATCATGATCACCAGCTTCCGCGCCACCGTGGAGGATTGGCTGGGCCATACCCTGCGCAGCGACATCTATGTCT
>JBDLIF010000154.1:0-6454 GCA_039714955.1 Pseudomonadota bacterium
GAACGAAATCGATCATGTGTATAGAGAACCAGTTGCTATGGCCAAAAGCCTATTAGCCACAGAGACACAGAGAACACAGAGGTTCATAAAATGATTATGTGAATATTCATTGGGTATTCGAACTTAACAGGGTATATGTATGAAGGATAAAACTCTGTGGACTCTGCGTCTCTGTGGCAAACAAAGCTACTCGACGATCTCCACCAGCATGCCGTTCTCCACCCGCTCGAAGAGTTCGATCAGGTCCCGGTTGCGCATCCGGATACAACCGTGTGAAACCGGCAGCCCCATCGGCTCGCTATCCGGACAACCATGAATGTAGATATACCGCCGCAGGGTATCCACCAAACCACCCCGATTGAAACCCCATTCCAGGCCGGTCAGCCAGATGATCCGGCTTAGAATCCAGTCACGCTCAGGATGAGCCTGCGCCAATTGGGGGGTATAGATCTCGCCGGTCGGACGTCTTCCAACAAATACGCTGTTCTCCACGCACCCCGCCCCGATCTTCAAACGTACCCGATGCCGTCCTCTTGGGGTACAGCCACTGCCGTCGTATTCTCCCGACCCATTCAGCGCAGTGGAGACAGGATAGCTGAGCAGCTCCTTACCCTGCTGCAACAACTGTAAACGCTGTTCCGTGAGGTCAATGCGCAGCCATATTTCCGCCATTCGAGGCCTCTGTGGTTGGTCGAAAGTTTACCTGCTTGAGTCCATCATAATTGCCATCCGGCGACAGTCGGTAACCCGCGATCTCTTTGCGGCTTGCCGCCAGATGATCCTCATACCAGAGCGGAACATAGGGCAGATCATCATGCAGTATCCGCTGGATCCGGCGATAATTAGCCGCCAGCGCTTCCAGGGAGTGCTGCTGTTCCGCCTGATCCAGCAGTTCATCCACCTGCTCATTGCTGTAGCGCCCCCGGTTGGCACCGTTGGGCGGTATGGAGGCCGAGGCGAAGATATAGCGGAAACTGTCCGGTGTGCGCAGGCCCACCCAGGTCAGGCTGTAGAGCTGAAACCGGCCCGCCTTGATATCACCAAAGAAGGTTCCCCAGTCATAGCTACGCAGGTCCACCTCGATCCCCACCGAATTTAACTGGCTCTGAATAATGGTGGCAAGCCGGATGCGGAACGGGTCACTGGAGGTCTTGTAGACCAGTTGCAATGGATTTACCGCACTATAACCCGCCTGCTCTAGGAGCTTTCTTGCCTGTTCCGGCGCATAGGAAATGGGTTCCAGTTCGTCGCTGCCGGCCCAATGCTCCGGTGGGAAGAGCGCCTCGGCGGTGCGGGCACTCCGGTTCATCACCTGTTGGATGATAGCCTCACGATCGATCGCATGGGCGATCGCCCGACGCACCAGTGGATCACCCGTGGCGCTGTCCCGCATATTGAAACCAAGATATGAAAAATTGATTCCTTCCAATTGATTTACTTCTATTTCTTCCATTGATTTAAGATAGCCGATCAGTTCGGGCGAGATGTCGTTCTGCAACAGCTGGATCTCTCCACGCAGCAGTTTCAAGACCCGCACCGTGGGATTCTTCACCTCGAGCAATTCGAAGCGCTGGCGGTCATGGCGCCGTTGCAGCAGCAGTCGGCCGGGCTCAGGCCGATCAATGAAGACGAAATCACCACTACCCACCGGCGCTGTCGCGAAAGGATGCCTTGCCGCAATCAACCCTGCCGGCAGGATCTCCAGGATCAGATAGGCGGGAAACAGGGGATCCGATCGGCTCAGGTGAAAATCGACGGTTTTCCCATCCACCGCCACCACCCTTTCGATCAACTCGAGTGCCGCACGATGAGGTGAGGCATTGGCCGGATCAATGACGAAGCGATAGCTTGCCGCCACATCCTCCGCCACCACCGGTACACCATTGCTGAACTCGGCAGTAGGTAACCGCAGATTAAACCTATAGTGGGTGGGTGAGATCAGTTGCCAGTCGGCGATGCCGGGTATCGGCATGCTCCGCCCATCAAACTCCACCAGCCGCTGATAGAGCAGACGGTTGATACGGGCCGAAGTGGCGTCGGTGGCAAAACGGGGATCGAGATTCAAGGGGGCCGTGGCCAGGCCCATACGGATGGTTTGCTGATCAGGCGCTTTACCGCAGGCAGTGAGCAGCAACAAGACAACAACAAACCACCATGTGTGTCGCGGGATCGACGGTTTACCAATCACAATAGGGATGTTTTACCAGACTGGCGTTGTAGTACCTGGGATCGCCGGAGACCTCTTCGCCTGCCCACTCCGGCATCTCGAAGGTTTCATCTTCCGAGGAGAGTTCAAGCTCCGCCACGATCAGACCTTCATTGTCACCATGGAAGAGATCCAGCTCCCAGATGTGATCGCCGCAGCGCACCTTGTAACGCACCTTGTCGATCACCGAGCCGGTTGTCAGATTGGCCAGCATCTCCTCCCCATCCATCAAGGGTATCTCATACTCGTATTCACTGCGTCTGATGCCGACCGTGGTGCTCTTGATATTCAGGTGTGCCCTGCCCTTGGCCACCCGCACACGGATACTGGCATTCGCGACCGTCGCCAGATAGCCCTGCTTAAAAATCGCTTCCGACTCCACGAATGATTTCCATTTATCGTTTTTTACCAAATACTTGCGTTCTATTTCTATAGCCATTTATGAATCTTTCCACGAGTAATTGCATACGAGTGATCCTGACCGTCGGTGGGAGGGAACCCACCGTCGAGCGTACAGGACGTATTCACAGCGTGTCACGATCACTCGTATGCAATTACTTCTACAATTAGTCGTATCAACTCCTTTCAAACAGGGCAATCGACTCCACGTGGGCGGTATGGGGAAACATGTCCATCACCCCGGCACTGCTCAGCCGGTACCCCAATTCGTTGACCAGGATACCCGCGTCCCGCGCCAGGGTTCCCGGATAACAGGAGACATACACCATGCGCTCCACCCCCAACCTGGGCAAGTGCTCCAGGATCTCCTGGGCACCGCTGCGGGGTGGATCGAGCAGCACCTTGTTGAAACGATCCAACAGCCAGGGTTCGTTCTCCAGGGGTTCGTAGAGGTTGGCGGTATAGAAACGGGCATTGTGGATATGATTGCGTTCAGCGTTCTGCCGGGCGCGCGCGACCAGGCTGGCATCCCCTTCGACCCCAATCACCTCGCCCGCCCGCCGGGCCAGGGGCAGGGTGAAGTTGCCCAGGCCGCAAAACAGATCCAGCACCCGGTCCACCGGTTCCAGCTCCAACATCTCCACCGCCCGGCGCACCATCTGCCGGTTGATGTCGCTATTCACCTGGGTGAAATCATTGGGCAGGAAGTGCAGGGTCAGATCGAAATCGGGCAGTTGATAGAAGAGATCCACCGGCTCGCCGGAAAGCGGCCGGACCGTCTCCAACCCCCCTTCCTGCTGGTAGATCACCACATCATGCCGGGGTCCGAATGCCTCGAGTTTGCGGCGATCCTCCTCGCTGGGTGGCTCCAGCAGGCGAAAGATCAATACACAGACCGAATCCCCCATGGCCATCTCGATCTGGGGGATCTGGCGGTGGATGGAGAGGCCGTCGATCAGTTCACTCAGGGCGGGCAGCAGTTCACCCACCCGGGGATGCAGGATGTGGCAGCTGTCGATGTCTGTGACATAGGAGGAGCCCCGCTCCCGAAAGCCGACCAGGGTTCCCCCCTTCTTTGGCACATAGCGGACTCCGAGTCGTGCCTTGCGGCGATAACCCCAGCGGGATTCACCCACCAGCGGCGGCAGAATCTCAGCGGGCTGCACCTTGCCGACATGCTGCAGGGTATCCAGCATCGCCTGCTGCTTGGAATGGACCTGAGCCCGCGGGTCCTGGTGTTGCAGACTACAGCCGCCGCAGACACCGAACTGGCTGCAGCGAGGTTCGACCCGCTCCGGTGAGGCCTTGACTACCTCCACCACCCTACCCTCATCATATTTTCGACGCCGGCTGGTATAGAGAAAACGGACCCGCTCTCCCGCGAGTGATCCATGCACGAAGGTCGCCTTACCCTCGATGTGGGCAACCCCCTTGCCATCATGGGTCAGGGATTCGATTTCCGCCTCAACGGGCTCTGTTGGCAAGGGTTTGCGGCGGGAACGCCCCATCTCTCTTCCTGTCTATCGGCTTGGGATGTAAAAGGGGAATTCTACCCTTATATCCTGAATGCTGGCTATTTCTGTAGCCAGGCACCCTTGCTGTCCTGATACCACCAACCCTTGGCCGCATTGCTCACCCAGGTCTTGGCGAATGTCTGGCGTACATCCTTCTCCCACTCGGGATGGCCATTGGCGCGGGCAATCTCCTTGTAGAGCTTGTCACGGTCCTGGTTTTCCGCCTTCACCAGGTTTTTCACCTGGCCCCGCTGCTTGAGCGACACCGCCGCCAGATCGCGAATACCGACCCGGGCATCCCGGGTAAAGCCGATGGCGCCACTCTGATAATACCCTCTCAGTGAGGCATGGCGCTGTTTCATGGAGGCTTGCAGTTTCCGCACCCCAGGTGTATTCGCCTCAAACTTCGGCTGGGCGGCCTCGGCCGGACTGATCAGTAGATCGATCAGGTTGAAGGCAATGACCCGATCGGCCGGCATGAAGTGGCTGGATTGATCGTCACTGCCTGGGGCCTGTTGTTTTGCCCCTTCACCGAGGATGTCATCGACGATCTGCTCCGCCGCTTCCCTGGCTTCCGCGGAGGGGAAGTAGATATTGATGGTGACGCAGGCGGCCAGGAAGAGCATGCCGGCAACAATAGATGTGACTCTGAGTAATTTCATATCCGACTCCTTGTTTAAATCTGTACCAAGGGAAGCGTTGACAAAGCCATGTACCTACTGGCGGGTACCGGCAGCAGGGATGCTGCCGTCAAGCTTATAGGGATATATTCACAGCGCCCCGCCGGGAGGTGCATGGCTTTGTCAACGCGACTTTCGTTTAATGCGACTAAAAAAATGGCAACACATGTGTTGCGAGAGTACTTCAAATTACAGAAGTTCCCTTTACTGAATAACCGGCCCGCCCGATTTGGTGATCTGCTTCAGCTGATCAACCAGACGAGTCCAATCGGCAGTATGGTTATAACCAATGATGTCGATGCGGGGAATACCACTGCCTTCCACCAGATAGTAACCCTCTTTGGCCTCACCCACACCGACCATTTCACAGATATGGTCTTGCAACCGACAGCCGATCCCGATCCGCTTGTAACGAAACTCCTCGAACATCCCGAGGAACGACCTGGCCAGTGAACCGGACAGTCCCGCCCCGCCGAGGTTGGAGATATTATCCACCGCCTTCTGGCTGATGCGATGTCTGGATTCGTCATCTTCGGGGGTGTAGAACAGCGCATCGAAGCTGACCGGCTGCCAGGCCTCCAGACTGAGCCCCCTGACATGACCATCGAGTCGTCCGGTGATACGGCCAAAAGAGAAGGTCCGGGTCAAGGCCTCGAGATCGAGGCCGGTTATCTCTATATCGGCATTGAGTTGTGGATAGACACCGAACAGGTCCTGTAGCCTCAGCCCTTTGATCAGGACATCCCCATCGAAGATGCTCGCCAGTAACACACCGTCGATATTGAAGACACCATTTTCATAGGTCAACCCGGGAATCACCCCGGATAACTTTCCCGCCAGGGGTGGCCAACCCAGGGCTTCACTCAGGGAGTTCATGGAGATCGGCGTCAGCATGCCATCGAATGCTAGCTTCTGGTTGGCATCCCCCAACGCCTCGATTTCCAGACGCTCGATGACCAGCGCCCCATCAAGGAGGGGCAATCGAGCCTGTTCAATGAGGCGCATCACATCATCGGCGATCTCGAAATCCACTCGGCTGGCGCCCAGATCGATCTTCTCCAGCAGATGTCCTGCCTGCCATGTGAGCCAGGAGGGTCGAGGTTCCGCACCCCGACTCCAGTGGAGCCGCCCATTCACACCATAGAGACCGAGGCGTTTCCTGCTGCCTTCACTGTCCGCATCATCCAGATGGAAGTCCTGCAATCCAATATCCAGATTCATCCTCTCGCCCTCCATGCTCAGGGACCACTCAATCCCACCCACCAGTTCGAAACGGTCCCAGGCAGTACCAAACAACACAGGCTGTAGCAGTTCCCGGTAGATATCCCCTGCCTGGAGAGGTTGCACCTCGAGAAGCAGGTTTTGCAGTGGCCGTTGCGCATCCCTTTCCAGTCCAGCCTGCGCGGAAAGGTTTAACAGGCCCTCACACAGCAGACTCGACTCTTCGATCCTGACATGTTGCCATGCCTCATCCGCTGACAGGCGGGTCTTGAGGCTGACGGGGTGCTCATGTGGATTGAGATAGAAATAGGGTGTCAGCAACTCCCCCTGGGCCATGGAAAGCTCACCGACAAGCTGCCAGAGATCAGTGGAACGGACGAGTCGGCCATTGGCCGAAGCGGCCAGGCCTTCTCCCGCATAGACACCGGTTGGAT
>JBDLIF010000155.1:0-6444 GCA_039714955.1 Pseudomonadota bacterium
GATTAACGCGGACCCCTTGACGAAATCCGCGTTCAGCTCATATCTCAAGTACCTGAATTTGACCTTGCGCAGCTCCTGACCCCTGGCATCGTACCAGGCGATGGCATTGGCGGCCTCTGCTTCCGAGTTGGCATGCTTGAGCCGGTATGCGTAGTAAAGGACCCTGTCATTGCGGGAACTATGTAAGGGTTCTCCGAGGGCTGCAATGAGTTCCTTCCGGGTGGGCAGAGAAGATCTGTCCAGGGCGGACAGATCGATGCGTACGCTTTGGTTGCGAATACTGGATGTAGCATCACAGGTCTTCTTGAGCGTGCGGTCTATCAATTCAGGTGTCAGTAGAGTGCTGAGCTGGCTGTCGATGTGACCTGCTTTGAGCCTGTTGCGACCATTGACCTGGGTAAAAAGCAACTTTACCGGAATGTCGAAGCTGGGATCAGCGTGCCGCAGTATCTTCTCCACTATGTAGGTGATCTCCAGGGCGTCACCCTGCCTGCGGATTTCTGTGGGTGAGACACCCATCAGCCAGATAATATCGGTATCCAGCAGGATCGGGTGGCGCATGGAGAGGGTGACCCCATCTTCATGCGTGAGCGTGAAGTTCGTTGTGTAATCACACAGCTGATCCTTGAAGCTGTAGATGCGTTGCATGAGACAGCCGGATAGCAAGAGGGGGAGTAGTGAAAATAGTAAAACCGCTGCACGCCAGCGTGCAGATGACTGTTGTTGCGCGGACTCTCCTTGCAATGATCCGTTCTCAGGGGATTGCAGAATCACCGTGGGTGTAGTCTTTTATCCAAGCCAGATAAACAAAACAATCTTCAAAGGAAAGCAACAGAGCTCCAATGTTTAAGTTTATAAAACACCACCTGCATGGCGGAACGTAGAAGCCACAATAATGCCATAGAAAACAATAAGCTTTTACCTAGTTGAGTTGATAATAACTCATTGGTATGTGCTAGTGAAATGTAAGCAAAAATAACAAACACTCCGGTGCCAGCAGCGGATAACGCATCCTGCCGGTTAAATTCCAACGCTTCCTTTTTACCCGATTTCGGTTGGTTTTTCACCCTTTAGTCCAAGAGTGGCCCCAGACCCTCTTCGATTAGATTTCCCGCAATCCCTCGGATGGCTCGATGCGGGCAGCGCGATAGCCGGCCATGCCCGCGGCCAGGAAGGCAGAGGCGATGGTCAGACCGAATGCAATGAGGAAATGTTCGGGCAACAGCTGGCAGACATTGTCTCCCCGTTCCAGCTGATCAGTGAACATCCGGTTGATGAGATGAGCGACCCCCAGAAAGATCAGCGATGCCATGACCCAGCCCAGGGCGGCCGTATAGAAAGACTGGATCACCGGGAACCAGACGATATCACCGGTACGAAACCCGACCAGACGCAGCACGCTCAACTCCTTGCGTTTGCGGTCCACATTCGCCCACAGGCTGGCCCCCAGAGAGAAGGAAAAACCCACCAGTCCGATCACCGCGATCACCCAGAAGACCGCCGTCAGGTTGCGGTCCATATCGCTCACGATCTCAATATCGGCGGCGCGGGTGCGCACCTCTATGCCGATCTTTTCCAGCGCCTTGCTGATCGGGGCAACATCGTAGATGGAACGGGTATAGAGACGAAAACCGGGATAGCTTCGCGGTTTATCGTCGATATCTCCCGTCCAACCCAGGGAGGGCACCGCCCGACCATCCCGAAAGTCTTCCGCGGTCTCCAGCAGCGCCAATGAAACAAAGGCGCCATCCCGGGGAAAGCTCCCAGCTGGGGCCACATCGACCAGGGTCAGTTCCAGATGGACCCGTTCACTCTTCCCGTTGAACCGGCGTGAAAGACTACCGCTGATCCTGTCCCCTCTGGCCACATTGAGTTTGCCGGCCGCGGATGCGGATAGCACGAGCTGTCGCAGACCTTTAGGGATGGTGAATCCCTGCAGAAGCGGGTCCCCATGGTCAGTGGAAATCATCTCCACCGTGACGATACGGCTGGAGATGTCACTCTTCAGCTGCATGGTGGCCGCGATAGACCGGGTGCGGGGAATGATGAAGTCGATCTCCGAACGCTTACGCAGCTGCTCTATCCAGGCCGAATCGTAGCGTCCACTGCCAACCGGGTGAATCTCCCGGTTGCGCGGATCTTCGATCAGGTTACCCAGCAGGCTGCCGATGATGCCGAACTTCAGGCCGAAGAGGATCATCATGGGTCCCAGCACGGCCGCCAAGGCGAGCAGATAAAAACCCGACATCTGCCACTCGTTGCGATAATCCCGGCTGGCCAACCAGACCACATTCTTGACCCGTTTGAGTATCATCCGGTTACCACGGTTTCGGTCATGGAACCGTTTCTTTTCTTTCGCGTACGGTGGGAAAGGTGGCGTAGACCCAGGCGGTTGATGTGTCGCCAGGCATGGCTGGCGATAATCACCGTGATATTCAGCTCATCCACCAACTCGATGAACAGGGACATGATGCGTTCAGCCGTGATGGGATCAAGCGAAGCGGTGGGTTCGTCAGCGATCACGATGGAAGGCCGGTGTGCCAATGCCCGGCCAATGGCCACCCGTTGTCGTTCACCGACTGAAAGCAGGTGAGGCAGCTTATCCAGCTGGCGGCGTATACCCAGGTCCGCCGCGAGCGTCTCCACCAGATCATCATCCGGCATATCGAGCAAGCGCCGGGAGAGACCGATATTTTCCCGCACGGTCAGATAGGGCAACAGCCCACCGGTCTGCATCACATAGCCGATGCGCAGGCGTCGCAGATCACCCAGCTTGTTGAGCCTTTTCTTGCGCCAGAGTTCGGCGACATTCACCGGATCGGCACCCCGTTCCGGGCGGAAGCGGAAGGAGCCGATCTTGCTGGGCCGCAGGGTCATCGACAGCATGTCGAGCAGCGTGCTCTTGCCACAGCCGCTCTCACCGATCAGGGCGATCTTCTCACCCAGGGCGATCTGCAGGCTGGGGACCCGCAAACGGAAGGCGACACCCTCAGTTTCGCGGGTCTTGATGACATCGCGTAGATGATAGATGAGGACCTTTTCGCCGGTGAGGCTCGATCCTATCTGAGTTTCCGGTGAGCCCGCAGTCAGGGGAGCATCTCCAGGGCAATGGGAAAGACCGAATCACCGGAAACCGCCCCACCATCCAGAGAGACCCATAGGTCGGTATGGTCATGCAGGACCTGGTAGTAGTTGATCTTCTCCTCCAGGCGATGGATGAAGGCGACCTGCTCACGCGCGGGCCAGTCCTGCCAGTTCTCCAGGGAGAGATTCATCACCTCGCCGGTATAGGGCAGATCCTCGATATATTCCCGCATGAATCCCATATCGGCCAGGTTGCCTTCCCGCGCGCCGGTGACGCGTGTCGTGCTGCCCAGCTGGTCTGGATCACGCGCGATGGTGGCGGCCAGGCTCTTCAGGTCATTGAGAAAGCTGCGTGGCGAGAGCAACCCCTCCTCGGCGGTCTCCAGTACCTGGCGCATGATGGCATGCAGATCGCTCAACTGGTCCCGGGTCAGCAGCACCCGCACATCCAGGGTCTGGCGTTGCGGGTCATTGAAGTCGCGATCTATCAGCCAGGCATTGAAGACATCAGGGATCTGTTGATTCTCATCCCGTTGCAGATAGCGCATGCGCAGGGCGTAACCCAGCTTGGCCACCTTGGCCTGAAACTCGGCCAGTTGATCCGGCTCCTCGTCCTGCTCGGGTGGTGCTGCCGGAATCGGTTTTATCTGTCTGCCCGCGGCGGCAATCGCCGCCACCTTGACCTGGTCGGTTATCTGCTGGGCAAGGGCATCGAGCACCCGTCCGAAACGCTGTATATCACCCGTCTCGACACCGAAATAGAAACTGCCGATGCCGGGATAGTAGGAGAGATCCCGGTATTGCTGCTCAGCCATCTCATGGTTGGCTTTCACGGACGGGGTCAGCAGATGCAGAACCGAGAGGGCGATACCCTTGTTCTGCGCCAGACGACGCAGCGCTTCACTCGACATACCGGACCCGGAGAGGGGGTCATGGGCATCACGCGGTCCGGCGTCGGTTATCAGCACCACGTAACGGGCATCCTGTCCCTCCCAGTTGATGCCGGAGATCGCCTCGTTGACGCCGGCATAACTGTCCTCGATAAATCCCAGGCTGGAGCTGGTTGCCGCCTTCAGGGTGGAGACCTGTTTGAAAAAGCTCTCGGCACTCTGCCCCTGTTCCAGGTCCACATAGGTGCGGGTCAGATATTCGAGTTCGGGCACTGCCCGCGGATTGTCACGGAAGGCGATCAAGCCGAAACTCACATCCCCGGTGAGATCCTCCTTGGTGATGGTATCGTAGATCTTGCGCACCGCTTCACGGGTGCGGTCGATATAGGGATCCATGGAGAGGGTCGAATCGATCACGAAGACCACACCGGAGCGAAAGCGTTTGATTGGATTCGCGGGTGAAACATCCGCGCTTTCCGCGCTCTTTGCCAGCCGCTTTTTTTCCGCCTGGAGCGGTACACTCGAAACCTGCAGAATACGCGCCAGTTCACTACCCAGATAGACATCCTCATGATCAAGGATGGGCACCAGGTAGAAGTTTTTCAGTATATCCACATAGGCCTTGGGTTGAATGGCGATAACGGGGGAATCCTCCCCCAGGTGGCCCGCTTCGGCGGCCTGATAGATCCCACTATAGGCTGTAGAATCCTGGCTTCCGACGAGAGACTTCAGGCCCTTTTCATCCCTGAACAACAGCACCCGATCATTGCCCAGGGGATCCCGGAAGGCGACGGTCAAACCCTGATTCCAGGGTACCAGGTCCTCCGAAGGCACCCATCCCCCTATCTGACCATGCCGGTTAAGTCCCAGCCGCAGCCAGTGGGTACCGTTTAACTCGACCCTAGCGTAGACATAATAAGCGGTAAATGGGGTTGTCGGCCTGCCCTCACCCTTTTGCGCCTCGGTAAACATCAGGGCCCCTGGCTTGGTCAGCACACGCTGGTAGAGCGACTGCTTGTCAGGCATCAGCAGCGGCCGCTCAGTAGTGGCGTTTGCTGGATTGAGGGCTGCCCAAGAAAGGGTGATGGAACAGAGGATAAGGAGTAATCGCATGGCCATAGTGTTATTTCCAGTTCAGCAGGAGTCGCTGGGCGCCCGGATCGCCCGCGGCCGCGGCGGCTTCGACAGTGCCGCGTAGTGTTTGTAATCTCTCTTCGGCACCAGCGACCTGGCTGGCCGCCGCAACCGAGTACCATTTGTGCGCCTGTACCGGATCCGCCGTGTCCAGGAGGTCATTCGCTCCGCTAAAGTGAGCCGGATCATGCATGCTGGCCAAGGCAAAGGCCGAGAGACCATGACCCTGCCTGGCGGCATAGAAATGGAGCAGATAGGCGTCCGTTTCCTGTCCCAGCTGTGCGAATTGAACGGCCTGGCTGAACAGTTGCTCCAGGGTTAGGCTCTTTTCATCCTGGCGTATCTGTTTGATGAGCCGGCGCGCACTGTCGCCCGAATCGCTTACATCTGCTTGCCGGTCGTGCTCGCCAGGGGGTTGAGGATGCTCAACGACTGTAGCGGGTGGCGAGACCTCAGGCTTGACGGGCATTTCTGAAGATCGCCGATTGTCGTCCGCTGAGGGCCGACCCTGATCCGCCGTTTGCCCGGTCTCCTCTTTCTGTAACCGCACGATCTGTTCGACTTCTTGCCGCTGCTGCGTCGCGGGCAGCTCGAGCTCTTCCTCCGGCGAGAAAATCACCAGGAGCACTAAAGTCAGACACAATATGATTCCAGCAAGGACCAACACCTTGAAACCACTTTTTCGTGGGGATTTTAAGAGGCCTGAGTGATAATCAGGTTCCGAGAAGTCTGGAATCGCCATAGGCCACTATCGTTCTGCTGGTTATGTATGGTGGAAGCGCCTGCTGTGAGTTCAGGATTTATTATCATACAGGCAGTTCGTCAAACCGCATATTCCACCAGAACGAAACAGCAAAATCCACCATTAGCGCTCAACGTCCGTGTTCTCTTCGACTCGTTCTGTATGACTGAGCGGGTGGAGGTAGAACAAATCTCACCCAACCCCTTGGTTATCCCTTAGAGGGGTATAGTCAATCCCGGTAACTTCGCTTGTTCATATGGCCGGCCATGAGGTTGATCTCCGTGTGAATGCTGCCGAACTTATCCGCCAACGCTTCGAAGGTGATGATGGGAGTTTCCCTACTTGAAATTATTCATCCATAAGTTTACGGTTATTTGGGGTCTTAGCTGCTTACTCGCTTATTCAAATAACCAGGCGTGAGGCGGTAGATGCAGGAAAAAAATCAAGACCATTAAGAATTTAGAAAAAACAAATTCACACAATAAGGACCAACAAAACGGAGGAAATCTCAAATGCTTTCGCGCATTTTTTCAACACGAACGCTCACCCGTGGGCTTCTCAGTGCACTGCTGGGGGCATCATTGATAACAGCTG
>JBDLIF010000156.1:0-6400 GCA_039714955.1 Pseudomonadota bacterium
CTTCAGCCGATCTTTTGCAACGGCTGTTGAAGGACAGTCAGCCTCAGCGTCCCGGGGGCGAACTGTTTCGTGAACTGCTCCGAAACGGACCCGGGGCGGATAAGAAATGATGGACCCGGATCTCAAGGAACAGCTGGTCGGGCAGTTTCGAGACTATCTGGACGCAGCCACATCCGAGGACGGGGAGTCGCGGGAGGCGTCTGGGGAGATCGATCTGTTTACCCTGTTCACCGAATTGGCGGCGTTGAAGAATGAGGTCAGACTGGAGTCCCGGCAGGTCAAGCAGGCCCTGGATCACTCCCGGGAACTGATCGACGGCCTGCGCAAGAACAACCTCCAGTTCAGTAATGAACTGGCTCGACAGCGTCAGGGGGAAGATGAGCTTCGGCTGATGGCTGAGCGCCCGCTGCTGCTGGAGCTTCTGGAACTGTGCGATCGGATCGAGGCCGCTATGCAAAGCCTGCGGAAGTATCGGCCGGGCCTGTTGCAGCGCCCGAACAGTAAGAAGGGACGGTTGATCCGGGGTGTCGGCGAGGGGCTGGAGATCACGCAGCGCCGTTTGGATGGACTGCTGGCCCGTTATCAGATCAGTCCGGTCCATCCAGTGGGGAAACGCCTGGATCCGAATACCATGCGGGTCTGTGGTACAGAACAGAGAGATGACCAGGCTGACGGTATTGTGCTGGCTGAGGTTCGCAGGGGATTTCTGCGCGCCAACCAGGTCTTGCGTCTGGCCGAGGTCGTTGTGAACAAGAAGGAGTCCGAATTATGAACGAGATCATCATTGGAATCGATCTGGGCACTACCAATTCCGAGGTTGCGGTTGTCCGCGATGGCAGGGTGGAGGTGCTGGATGTAACCGAAGGCTCCAGGCTGCTCCCTTCGGTGGTTGGTTTGGCGGATGACGGCGCCCTGTTGGTGGGTGAAGCCGCCTGGAATCAGTATGCCCTCTACCCGGAGCGGTCGGTCCGCTCCATCAAGCGGCGTATGGGCAGTGATCTGAAGGTCAACCTGGGTGGTCAGGAATACACGCCTCAGGAGATCTCCGCGCTGATCCTCAAAAGGTTAAAGATGGTGGCCGAGTCTTATCTTGGTGAGGAGGTGCGCAAGGCGGTTATTACGGTACCGGCCTATTTTTCAGATGCCCAGCGCCAGGCCACCAGAGATGCGGGAGAGATTGCCGGCCTGGATGTGGCGCGCATCATCAACGAGCCAACGGCGGCTTCGCTGGCCTACGAAAGCGGCGTCAAGATCAGGAAACAGATCCTGGTCTATGATCTCGGCGGCGGCACCTTCGATGTGTCCGTGGTGCGGCTGGAAAATGACGTGGTAGAGGTATTGGCCAGCCACGGTAACAATCACCTGGGTGGCGACGACTTCGATCAGAAGATCGTCGATCATGTGCTGGCGCATCTCAAACAGGAACAGAGTCTGGATCCTTCCGGCTCGAAACAGGCCATGGCCCGCATCCTGCGTGCCGCGGAGTCTGCCAAGATTACTCTTTCGGACAATCCCTACGCCATGCTGGAAGAGGAGTACCTGCTGGAGCAGGACGGTGTGCCGGTTCACCTCTCCATGGAACTGGCCCGGGACGACTACGAAGCGATGATCAACCCCTTCGTCGATGAGACCCTGGCGGCCGCGCATACCGCGTTGGAAGGCGCTGGTGTGAGTGTCTCTCAGCTGGACGAGATCCTCTTGGTGGGTGGGGCCACCCGTACTCCGTTGATCATCCGGCATCTTGAGAAAGAACTGGGTCTGCAGCCACGGACTGATGTGGACCCGGAGCTGTGTGTAGCTGCCGGTGCGGCGATGCAGGGGGCGGTGATCGCGGGTGGGTCCGTCTCCAGCGTGCTGGTGGATATCACACCCTATACCTTTGGCACCAGTGTACTGGCGGAGTGGAAAGGGGAGATGTATCCCTATAAGTATGTGCCGCTGATTCGAAGGAACAGCGTTATCCCCACCTCCAAGAGCGAGGTTTTCTACACCGCTTTCGATGGCCAGACCAGGGTGGAGGTGATGGTCTACCAGGGGGAGGAGCCCGATGCCCTCGACAACACCGAAATAGGGCGTTTTCTGATCGAGGGTCTGGGAGACGTAGGCCACGGCAATCCCATCATCACCAGCTTTTCCCTGGACCTCAATGGAATTCTGCATGTCACGGCGAGAGAGAAGGAGACCGGTCTGGAGAAGAGTATTACCATCGACAACGCTATCGCCCGTTTCGAGGAAGAGCAGATGGAGCAGGCCAAGGCCCGCATCGGCCAACTGTTTGAAGGTGAGGTCGTGGCCGATGAGGAGCGCGTGCAGAACCGGGAACTTACCCAGGCCCGGGCCCTGATCGAGAAGGCGGAACGCCTCATGGAGGATGCCGGCGAAGACGATCGGGAGGATCTCGTGGACCTGGTCGAAGGTCTGACGGACGCCATGGGTACGAATGACCTGCAGGCCATGCAGAATGCCTCGGAAGAGCTCACCGACCTGATCTTCTATTTGGAATCTTGAACCTAGAAACCGCAGTTAACCGCTCCATTCTGATACTAACGGATTGATACTATGGTAATTTGTTTCGATGTGCTTGTTCACCCGCTGGGTGAATCACGCTACGGGCCGAATGGCACGCCCACAGCGGCACATAGCGGCGTTGCAACTCCTTGCAATAGGTTCACTATTACGCGTCGTTGCGCCTTGCTCTGCACCACCGTGGACGCACCCTTCAGCCCGTCTAACCGCGGACTCTAGGTTATATGAATCGCTGCCCCGTCTGCCGTGCGCGGCTGAATGGTAAATGGCTCTGTCCTCGCTGCGGAACCGATTTGTCTCTGCCACTGAAGATAGAGCAACGGGTGCGGTTACTGGAAAAAAACGCTGTCATACGGGTTGCCGCGGGGGAGATGGAGCAAGCGGAGCAGCTATTGGATGAAGCCTTGAGATTGAAACCCACGCCTCTGGTACGGGTGTTACTGAGGTTCGTGCGCGAATATCAGTGATATTACTGAGTGCGATGCCCTGATCGCGCTCATGGGGCGCTCCTACAGCTCGTGCAGGATGCGGTGAGGCACGAGGAGTGGTGCACGGATGCACCGTTTACGAACCTAAGGATGGAACCGCATCAAACGGGGTAACTCGCGAACGATGCGGTTCACAAGCTCACCACATCCTGCATACTCTGTCAGATGCCCTGATCGCGCCCATGTGCTCCTACACATCAGTCTCAGTTCCGGATGTGCTCGAAGATGTTCATGTAGTCACTGCCGGGGTGGTTCCAGGAGAGGTCCCGCTGCATGCCGTTGCTGCGCAGCTGGCGGAAGTATTCCGGATAGCGGTACCAGAGGCCGATGCCGCGGCTGAGGGCCGATTCCAGGCCCTCGATGGTGAGGTCGTTGAAGACATAGCCGTTGCGCTGCTCGAAGGGCACGTCGGAGTAGTTGGCGTCGAACACGGTGTCGGCCAGACCGCCGGTGTTGCGTACCACCGGTACGGTGCCGTAGCGCATGGCGATCATCTGGGTCAGGCCGCAGGGCTCGTAGACGCTGGGGATCACCAGCATGTCGGCACCCGCATCGATCAGGTGGGAGAGCTCCTCGTCATAGCCGATCTCGAGGTGGCAGTCCGGATTGTCATTGAGGTAGTGTTTCAGCCCCCAGAAGGCGGCGTTCAGCTCCTCCTCCGCGGCGGAGCCCAGCAGCACGAACTGGGCGTGGTTGGCCAGGGCGTAGAATGCCGCATGGCGGATCAGGTCGGCCCCCTTCTGGCGGTCCAGGCGGCTGACCACCGCGACGATGGGCTTGAAGGCGTCCTGGATCAGCAGCCGCTGGCGCAGGGCCTTCTTGTTCCTGACCTTGCCACCCAGCTCCTCGGCACTGTAGTTGGCGGCGATATGCGGATCGGTCTGCGGGTTCCAGACGTTGCAGTCGATGCCGTTGAGCACCCCGCCGACCTTCTCTCCATGCAGATTGAGGGTGTCCTGCAGGCCTTCGCCCAGGGTGCTTTGGCGGATCTCCTGGGAGTAGCGGGGCGATACGGTGGTGGTGAAGTTCGCATAGACGATGCCGCCCTTCATCAGATTGACCGCATCGGGGTGGGTGTGATCCAGCAGCCTTTCCGGGGTCATCATGACGGTCGGATCGAGCCCGGCCTGACGCAGGATGTGTTCGCCGGTCACCCCCTGGTGCCCCACGTTGTGCAGGGTGTAGCAGACCCTGGGGTGGGTCATGCCAAGACCGGTGTAGACCTCATACAGCAGCACCGGTACCAGGCCGGTCTGCCAGTCGTGACAGTGGATGATATCCGGGTGCTTGCCGCTCTTGAGCATAAACTCCAGGGTGGCGCGAGAGAAGAAGGCGAAACGGTTGGCGTCGTCCGGCTCACCATAGAACCTTCCCCGGTCGAAGAAATTATCCGGGGAGTTGGGTTTGATAAAGAAGCATTTCAGATCGTCGACGACACCGAAGTAGACATCGCAGTGGATCCACTGGTCATGGTAGGGCACCCAGAGATCGCTGTAGCTCTTCTGCAGGTCGTAGATCCGGTCATACTTCATGCAGTCATACATGGGCAGAATCAGTTCCACCGAGTTGCCCCGAATCGACAGCTCCCGGGAGAGTCCGTGTACCACATCTCCGAGTCCTCCAACCTTGGCGACCGGGGCGCATTCTGGGCTCACCATGACGATAAACATGTCAACTCACTCCTGATTCATGAAGCTGCGAAAATCGAGACGCGGGAAGATGGCATCCATCTGCTCCAGGGCCTGCAGCCGCTGTGGATCGATCTTGTCGCTGCTGATCCCCTTGTCCAGATAATTGAAGCGGGCCAGCAGGTCACGCACCCGCTGCTCCGCATAGGCGGTACTGGTAGCGGATTTTAGGATAAAAGGCCAGTCAGATGCCTGTGCCAGTAACAGGGAGCGCCCGGCCTGCTGCAGGGCGCGGTATTTCAGGCTGCCGGCTGGCTCCCCGGCATGCTCCCTGGCCAGCTGCTGCATACGCCGGGCGCCGCGGTGCAGATGGGGGTAGATCCAGTCGTTGTGCTCGTTCAGCCAGTAGGCGTTGTAGCCCAGCTCGCCCCAGCTCGAGGCGGAGGGCTGGGCGCACTGCAGTTTGGGGTGCCGCTGCAGATAGTCGAAGGGGCTGATCAGCTCGATCTCGTCCTGCTGCGCCAGTTTGCGGATCAGGGATTCCAGCCACCGGGGTCCCTCATGCCACCAGTGGCCGAACAGTTCCGCATCATAGGGCGCCAGCAGCAGCGGGGGCCTTTCCATGCGGCCGCTCAGTTGCCGGATGGCGGCCTGGCGCTTGTGCAGGAAGTCCTCCGCATGGACCTCAACCCGCTCCCGGGCCCGCACAGGTTCGTAGGGCTGTTTATACGGGCCCTGGTTGGTGACCCGGAAGTATTTGAGTCCGGTATGGGTGCGCGAGCCGTCAGGCAGCAGGAACTCCTTAACCTCTTCCGTGGGGCGGTCGAAGCCTACATCCTTATGGAACTCCCGATACCAACTGTCCCCCGGATATCCCTCCTGAGCGCTCCAGACCTGGTGGGAGGATTCCGGATCGCGGGCGAAGGCGGCCACCCCATTGGGACAGGCGATGGGGGCGGCCACCCCGTGCCAGGGGCGTTCACTGGCGTTTATCAGCCCATGGTTGTCGACCATGAAATAGCGCAAGCCCTGCTCCGCCAGGGCCTCTTCCAGCCCCGGGTAGTAGCCGCATTCGGGCAGCCAGATGCCGGGGGAGGGTCGGCCGAAGGTCTCCTGATAACTGGCTGCCGCCACCGCCAGTTGGGCCTGGATGGCACCGGGTTCATTACGCAACAGGGGCAGGAAACCATGGGTGGCGGCGGTGGTGATGATCTCCAGCCGGCCGCTCTGCTGCAGTGCCCGGAAGGCACCGACCAGGTCGGTCTGATAGGTCTCCCGGTAGAGCCGGTCGGTCTCCTGGAACAGCCGCAGATAGTGGACCGCCATGGCCTGGGTGCGCTGATCCGCATGTTTACGTCGGGTCTCTCTTTGCGCCAGACCGATCAGTTTGCGCAGATGAGCCAGATAGCGCTGCTGCAGCAGTTCGTCCTGCAGCATGGCGATCAGGGTAGGGGAGAGGGAGAGGGTCAGGCGAAACGGGATAGCTTCCGCCTGCAGGCGCTCAAAGGCCTGTAGCAGAGGAATATAGCTCTCGCTGATGGCCTCGAAGAGCCAGCTCTCTTCCAGGAACAGCGCATGCTCAGGATGCCGCACATAGGGTAGATGGGCGTGCAGCAGCAGTGCGAGATAGCCGTGACTCATCTGGGGTTCTCTGAATCCATCATGATCGGTTTGCAGGGGACTAGTCCTCCTGACTGGCGGCCAGAAGTTGCGCGACGAGTTGCTGGGTATGCGGAGGCAGGGTTCTGAACAGGGAGA
>JBDLIF010000157.1:0-6355 GCA_039714955.1 Pseudomonadota bacterium
CTGTAGTTGCGGGCAAACCAGATCTTGTAGACGCCGTTGTCCAGGGCAATGATGCCGTCGTCGGGCATGACCTTGCGCACCTCGGCAACCAGGCGTTGTGGATAGATGGGGAAGCGATCATCACCTATGCCGTCCAGCAGTTGCCGGTCGAGATGGGACTTGACCTGCATGAATCTGGAGAAGTCCCACTCCTGCTGTGGCGTGATCAGGTCAGTCAGTCGTTCGATGCTGTTGGCGATATCACCAATCACCCCCTGTTGGGGGTAATAGACCGGATCGATCGCCGCGGTTATGTAGTTGACATGAATAACCTGAAACCCCCCTTGCCGCATGATAAAAGGGGGTTTCTCAACCACATCGTGACCGACATTGATGATCAGATCAGCGGCTTTGATCGCGCGATGCAGATAATCATGGTCCGAGAGCGCGGCATTGCCGAGAAAGATGGGATTGCGTTCATCGGCAACACCCTTGCCCATCTGGGTGCTGAAAAAGGGCATGCCTGTCTTGTCGATAAAGGCTGACAGGGTCTGGCAGGTCTGCCTTCTGTTGGCGCCAGCCCCGATCAGCAGCAGGGGACGTCTTGTCGATTCAATCATCTCGCTAGCGGCGGCAATGGATTGATCGCTGGCATGCGGGATATCGAATCGGCTTTTGAGGATGACCTTTGCATCCGTCTCTTCACAGGCGATGTCTTCCGGCAGTTCAAGATGGGCCGCGCCCGGCCGCTCACCCTCGGCATTGCGCATGGCCTCCCGCACCCTGGCGGGGATATTGTGACCACTGATGATTTGCTGGGTGAATTTGGTCAGTGGTCGCATCATGTCCACCACATCGATAATCTGAAATTGCCCCTGTTTGCTGGTCTTGATCGGTTTCTGCCCGGTAATCATCAAGAGTGGCATGGCGCCGAGCTGGGCATAGGCGGCCGCGGTGACCAGATTGGTTGCGCCTGGCCCCAAGGTAGAGAGACAAACACCCGCCTTGCCCGTAAGGCGGCCATAGGTGGCGGCCATGAACCCCGCGCCCTGTTCATGCCGGGTCAGGATGAGTTTGATCGATGAATCCTTCAGTGAGTTGAGCAGATCGAGGTTCTCCTCACCGGGAATGCCGAAGATATACTCGACGCCCTCCGCTTCCAGTGCTTTGACGAACAGGTCAGATGCCTTCATATTCAAATGTTCCTTGTGAGAGCTTAATCTGGCTGAATCGGCAAATTGATTGCCCTGCACTCATTATCGATGTGGGTCAGACAGACGTGGGGCGCGAATGTGTCGGTATAGGCCTCCCGTACAATGAGTTTGAAGGTATCGGGGAGCGTCTCATCCAACAGGGATTTTTCCGGCAGATAAGGGAAGATCTGGTCATATCGCTTGATCTCATGTTGGCTGATTCTCCGATAGATGTGAGACCGGTTCAATTCCGAAGTATGACGGAGTCCTGCCGAGGCGATGATTTCCGCGGTTGCGTGCACAGTCTTGGCATGATAATGGGCGACGCGCTGGGCCTTATCTGTCACCACAAGCCCCCTGAAGAGTCCTGGATCCTGGGTGGCAACCCCCGAGGGGCATTTGTTGCTGTTGCAGGTGAGGGAGTGTACACAGCCCAGCGCGAGCATCATGCCGCGTGCGCTGTTGCAGATATCCGCGCCCAGCGCCATGTTCTTGACCAGATGGAAACCGGTAAAGATCTTGCCGGCTGCAATGATCTTTATCTGCTGTTTCAGACCAAAGCCGATCAAACAGTCGGCAACGAAGGCAATGGCCTCACGCAACGGCATGCCGATGGAGTTGGTGTATTCGAGCGGTGCAGCCCCGGTGCCGCCTTCAGCGCCATCGATGGTAATAAAATCCGGCAGGATGCCGGTCTCGATCATGGCCTTGCAGATGGCGATGAATTCACTCTTGCGCCCAATGGAGAGCTTGAAGCCAACCGGTTTTCCAGCCGAGAGTTCACGCAGTTGAGCGACAAAACGCACCAACCCCAAGGGAGAGTCGAAGGTGCTGTGCGAGGCGGGGGAGTTGACCGGGGTATAGGGCGCAACACTACGAATCCTGGCGATCTCAGGGGTGTTTTTGTTGGCGGGTAGAATCCCTCCATGTCCCGGCTTGGCGCCCTGGGAGAGCTTGATCTCGATCATCCTGACCGTCTCAAGGGATGCCATCTCACGAAACCGCTCAGGGGAAAAATTTCCCCTATCGTCACGACAGCCAAAGTAACCGGTGCCGATCTGCCAGATCAGATCGCCTGCATGTTCCAGATGATAGGGGCTGATACCGCCTTCCCCGGTGTTGTGCGCGAATCCCCCCGCTTTCGCGCCAGAGTTCAGCGCCAGGATGGCAGGCTGGCTGAGTGCGCCAAAACTCATGGCCGAGATATTGAAGATGCTGGCGGAATAGGGCTGCCCGCAATCCGGTCCACCGACGGCAACACGTAGGTCCTGGTCAATTTCAGATGCATCAAGGGCGGAAAGTGAATGGCCGATCCATTCATAGCCGGTACGGTAGGTATCCACCCGGGTGCCGAAAGGAACGGTCTCCAGCGCACCCTTGGCACGTTGATAGACGATGCTCCTGAACATCCGGTTGATGGGTGTTCCATCGGTGTCAGACTCCACGAAATACTGCCGGATATAGGGGCGCAGCTCCTCCATGATCCAGCGTCCTCGTCCAAACAGCGGAAAGTTTCGACGGATTGAGTGTTGCTTCTGAAACATGTCGTAGAACCCCAATAGAACAAAAGGGGCGACAACAACCAATAGCCAGAGAATGGGCGGCCAGAAAACATAGCATACCGCGACCGCGGGTAGCATCACCGACAGGAGCTTGATGAATGTTGAATGCATGGGTGTCAGGGAATCAAAAATTAAGCCGCAGTTGAGAAGGTATTCTTATTGCTGACCATGGTCATGATCCTTTTTACCTGAGTTGAGCAGTGTCGCCACCAGGCCGGTCCAGCCGGTCTGGTGCGAGGCGCCGATGCCGCAACCGTTGTCGCCGTGGAAATATTCATGAAACAGCAGGTGATCACGGAAGTGTAAGTCATTTTGTAGCTTGTCGTTGTCACCGAATATCGCTCTTCGGCCCTCATCGTCGCGGCGAAACAGCCGAGTCAGGCGCAGGGCCAGTTCATCGGCCACCTCGGCGATGGAGAGGAGGTGGCCTGAGCCCGTGGGACACTCGATCTTGAACTCCTCCCCATAAAAGGAGGCAAAGCGACGTAACGAGCCGATCAGCAGAAAATTGACCGGGAACCAGATGGGGCCACGCCAATTGGAATTGCCGCCAAATAGATCTATTTCCGACTCCCCCGGTTGATAAGAGACCGACAGGGAGTGGCTCATGCAGGCAAAGACGTAAGGGGTCTCTTTGTGGGCGCGTGACAGTGACCGCACGCCGTACTCGGAGAGAAACTCGGTCTCATCCAGCATGCGCCGTATCAGGCATTTCATGCGATGGCCACGCAGCAGGGAGAGCAGGCGGCGATTGCCCCGGCCTGGCTCTTCCCAGTGAGAGACCAGGGCGGCCAGGTCGGGGCGGTAGTTGAGGAACCACTTCAATCGGCGTTTGAAGTCAGGCAGCTGGTCGATGAGCTCGGGTTCCAGGATCTCCACCGCGAAGAGCGGTATCAGTCCCACCATCGAGCGGACCTTCAGCGGTAGGTGTTCTCCATCGGGAAAGCGCAGCACGTCGTAATAGAATTGATCCTCCTCGTCCCACAGGCCGATCCCCTGATCGCCGATGTTGTTCATGGCCGCGGCGATGTAGAGGAAGTGTTCGAAGAACTTGGTGGCGATGTCCTCGTAGGTGTGGTTGGTCTGTGCCAGCTCCAGGGCGATGCGCATCAGGTTGAGGCAATACATGGCCATCCAGCTGGTGCCGTCGGCCTGATTGATATGGCCACCGGTAGGGAGTGGGGCGCTACGGTCGAATACGCCGATGTTGTCGAGCCCGAGAAAGCCGCCCTGGAAGATGTTGTGGCCCTCGGCATCCTTGCGATTGACCCACCAGGTAAAATTGAGGATAAGTTTGTGCAGTTCCCTTTCCAGGAAATTGCGGTCGCCTTTACCGGTTTTGTCACGCTCGGTGCGGTAGACCTCCCACACCGCCCAGGCGTGCACCGGGGGATTGACGTCACCGAAGCCCCACTCATAGGCGGGGATCTGGCCGTTGGGGTGCATGTACCAGACCCGGGTCATCAGCAGCAGTTGCTGCTTGGCGAAATCCGCATCGACCAATGCCAGGGTGACGCAGTGGAAGGCGAGGTCCCAGGCCGCGTACCAGGGGTACTCCCATTTGTCTGGCATGGAGATGATGTCCGCGTTGTTGAGGTGGCGCCACTCGCTGTTGCGCCCGTGGCGCCGACTATCGTCTGGCTTCGGCAGACCAGGGTCGCCATCCAGCCATTGGGGGATATCGTAGTAGTAATATTGCTTGCTCCAGATCATCCCGGCCAGGGCCTGACGCTGGATCAGTCGGGCCTCGTCGTCCGGCAACGTCTTTTGTAAATCGGCGTAGAAGGCGTCAGCCTCCGCGCTGCGTGTTTGGAGTAAGGCGTCGAAGTCGTCGAATGGGGTTTGATTGCGTGCCTTTTCCAGCCTCACACGGATCTCGACCTGACCCTGGGCAGGTACCTCAAAACGATACAGACCGGCCGCCTTGGTGCCGTTTTGCAGTGGGTTGACGGCATGCAGGTTGCCATCGATGAGGTAGTCGTGAAAGGCGTCCTTGAAATAGCCGCTGGCCTTCTCCCCGTATAACCGCTGCACATTGGTGTCGTTGTCGCAGAACAGGAGTTCCGGTTCACCCTCCAGGTGGCAGTGGTAGTCACCCAGTTTGGGGTGCTCTACCAAAATACAGCCTGTCTCGTTGGCGGAGAGTATTGGACGGGCGGGATCATAACCCCATGACCAGGTGTTGCGGAACCAGAGCTGGGGCAGCAGGAGGAGTGGGGCGTCCCGCTCGCCGCGGTTGTGCGCCGTGACACGCATCAGGATATCGTCCACGTCCGCCTTGGCATACTCGACGAAGACATCGAAATAGTGGTCATCGTCGAATATACCGGTGTCGAGCAGTTCGTACTCGGGTTGATCCCTGCCGCGGCGACCATTCTCTTCCAGCAGATCGGCATAAGGGAAGGCACGCTGCGGGTACTTGTAAAGCATCTTCAGGTAGGCGTGGCTCGGTGTGGCATCCAGATAGTAGTAGAGCTCCTTGACGTCCTCGCCGTGGTTGGCCTCACTGTTGGTCAAGCCGAACAACCGCTCCTTGAGAATCGGGTCCTGACCGTTCCAGAGGGCAAGCGCGAGGCAGAGTCGCTGTTTGTCGTCGCTGCAACCGGCAATGCCATCCTCACCCCAACGATAGGCACGGCTTCGCGACTGTTCGTGACTGAAGTAGTCCCAGGCCTCACCGTCGGGGCTATAATCCTCACGCACCGTCCCCCATTGGCGTTCACTGAGATAAGGCCCCCAGCGGCGCCAGGCCTCCTTCCCACTGGCCTGTGCCGACACACGCGCCCGCTCGGCGTCCTTGAACATGTCGAGCTCAGGATGGTTCGCTGTTTTTCTGATTGTTGTCATCTTGGCGTCTTCAGCTTTTCACGGCGTCCCTCGATTAGATTGTCTTGTTTCCAATATTGGTCGCGGTCGTTTGCCGCTCCTTACACATTTTCATTTGGCACAGCTGTTTGAATTCAGGGAAACGCTGTCGGCGAAGTGATGTGTAAGGTTTGTTGTCATCGTCCGACTTACCAACAGAAGGTGGTTTTTTTCATCCAGCGAATGCCGCGTAGGTTGGCTAAAAAGTGAGATTACATGAGGAGACGATAATGAAGCAGAATAGGTTAAGAGTGGCAGTGCAATCCGCACTCGCGTTGACGCTATCTGGTGCAGGCGTGGCCGGTGCATCCGACAATCCCTTTGCATTGAAAGATCTGGGGCAAGGCTACATGCAACTTGCCGAAAAGGCATCGGTCAATGAAGAGCCCAGCCAGCACAAGAGTCTCCGCGCTCAGCTGCGGGAGGGCGGTGTCAGTGTTCTGGAAGGCAAGTGTGGCGAGGGTAGGTGCGGTTCGGTCCGGGTACGTCAGATGATGGATGGAGACAGTGATGGCCGTATATCCAGACATGAATACAACCAATGGATCAACCGAGCCGCGGGTAGTCAATTCGACCGTTTCGACATCAACGAGGATGGTGTCATCGCACCGAATGAGATGAGCTACTTCGACGCCCAGAATTGATCCAGGAAACTGGTATGGGCGGCTCGGGCTTGACTCCACTGACATGGCCCAGTCAAACCTCAGCCGCCCAGGCGTGTTGTTCGAATGCTGTATCGAGCGGGGTATGGGCGAT
>JBDLIF010000158.1:0-6335 GCA_039714955.1 Pseudomonadota bacterium
AAACAACACGTCGATGGTGGCGATGACGATCTCGTTGACCGTATCGATGACGGAGATCGTGCCGTCCCCGAGATTGTAGTCGATCGGTTACTGATCTCGTGCAACGAGCGCAACGCGATTGCGGTGGTCAGGGCCGCCAATCAGCCGCATCGATCTTCGTGCCACCCTCGATCGTCCGGAAACACCTCAGCCTGGTCCAGCACCGTGCAATAGGACACGCCCAACCTCCCGCCCCTCCAACAGGGTCCATCTCACCTGCAGCAGGAGCTGGCCGGCCTCGGCATCGAAACGTCCGATATCCAGGGTCAGCAGATAGGCCGGCTGCACGGCCCGGTGCCAGGGATAGGCGATGACGGCGTCTGAGCCGAGTTCTGCCTGAAGTACATCCACCAGCACCAGGGTGATGTTCTCCTGCAACTTCCCCGCCCAGTGGTGAAAATCGTCCAGTTCGATCCGGTAGGGAGTGAGACGCGTGACGATCTGCGGCCGATCCAGATAACTGGCCAGCTGGACCGGACCCACGCCAACGCGGGGTTGGCCACCCGCTGCATAGGCACTTTCCGCGGACATGGCCCGGGAGTCGATCATGGCGTTCAGCTGATAGAGGTAGGTCGGCTGGGATGGCTGGGTCGAACAGCCTGCCAGCAAGCTCAACAGGACGGCATAAGTCAGCAATTTCAACATTACTGTTTTCCTCTCAACAGGGCTTCAGGATGGCGTTCGAGATATTCCGCCATCACGCGGATGGAACGGGTGGCCGCGCTCAGTTCACGCAGGGCAAAAACCAGTTCCGTCACCACCGGGGAGTCGGCCTGGACCAGGGTATTGGCGGAACCCATGGTGGTCTCGAACTGCCTGAAAGCCGCGTCACCCGCTGCCAGAGCCTCATCCCAGCTGGTTACCGCCTGGGTCACCTGAGCATCCATACGCCCCAGCAGCTCTCTCGATTCACGGCCTGCCTGGGTCCATTCATCGATCAGGGGGGGGAGATCCCGCTGCAGGCCGTCGACCATGGCACGGGAATCCCGCAGCAACGCCAACGCACTCGTGGACAGCTGTGGCACCTTCTCCTCCAGTTGGGCGGTGATCCGGTCGAGCCGCAGAATCACCGCTTCGAGACTCTTGACCAGGCCGGGAATGTCGGAGTTGGCAATCATCCTGTCGATGCCGTCCAATAGTTCAGTCACGCGTCTGACCAGGCGATCCAGGGGCAACTCTTCCAGGGCGGAGGCAATCTTCTCCAGATTGGAAGGGATGGTGGGAATCTCGGGATACTCATTGGTTTGACTCACCAGCCGCACCGGTGTCTCCGGCTGATAACTCAACTCCACCTCCATCTTGCCGGTCACCAGGCTCTGGGAGTAGAGCCGCGCCCGCAGCCCCTGCTCGATCAAGCTGTCGACCAGCCGCCGCCCGGGCTCCCCCTCATAGCGGCGTTTGAAGCCCAGTCTGGCCTGATCGACACTGATAATCACCGGAATGGAGAAGGTCTGATCCTTACTGTTATAGGAGATCGACATGGACTCCACCAGCCCGATCTTGACCCCTCGCAAGGTCACCGGCGAGCCGATCTGCAGTCCCCTTACATCACCCTCGAAGTAGAGGATCAATCTCGATGAGCGATCCGACAGGGCATCGCCTCCCAGAGAGAAGATGGCGGCAATACCCAACAGCAGGGCGCTGAGTACGAACAGACCGATCAGCGTGGGATTGGCTCGGTTTTGCATGGACCGTTGGCTCCTTATTACATCGGTCAAGTATTCACCAACCACCCGCATAGCGGGGGGCTTGAGGAAAGTCCCTACAAGGGGCTATGGGTTCCGTGCTCGTACTCGTGCTCGTGAACGATATTACTGGGCCTCCCGGCACATCTTCATAAGCCTAGTAACCACCCGTGTCAAGCGTACTTTTCCCTCTTTCAGGCGCTTGGGGGCCGCTAGTTGAAGCATCCCACAAACATACACCACCGCCGTGCATTCCATCGCTGATCCCTCCGTGTATGTGTACCTGTACGTTCACGTGCACGAGCACGAGCAGTTCACCAATCCTCGCCGAAATGGCAAAGCCATTACTCGTCTCACCGGCAGAGCCGGTGGTTTAGTTCAATTTGAATCATTGTTCCTCACCTCGGGTCAGAAAGCGGCGTACCCTTGGATCCTCGGAGTACTTTAGCAAAACCTTTGGATCACCCTGAGCGATCATGGTTCTGCTCTCAGGATCGAGAAATACCGAGTTGTTACCGATGGCGAAGATGCTCGCCAATTCATGGGTGACAACCACCAGGGTGGCGCCCAGGCTCTCACTCAACTGCAGAATCAGATCATCCAGCAGACGGGCGCTGACCGGGTCGAGACCGGCGGAGGGCTCATCGAAAAAGAGCATCTCCGGATCCAACGCCATGGCCCGCGCCAGACCGGCCCGCTTCTGCATGCCACCGCTGATCTCGGAAGGGTAGTAGTGTTCGAAACCTCTTAACCCTACCAGGGAAAGCTTGTATGCCACCAGCTCATCGATCTCAGCCGGTGACAGGCGGGTATATTGTTGCAGTGGGAGCGCAACGTTTTCCGCCAGGGTCATGGCCGTCCAGAGCGCCCCACCCTGATAGAGCACACCGATCCGGCTCATCAGCTCCTTGCGCTCATGCTCATCCAGTTCCCAGAATGAGTGTCCGGCATACAGCACCCGGCCAGCGGCGGGAGACTGCAAACCGAGCAGATGACGCAGCAGGGTGCTCTTGCCACAGCCACTGCTCCCCATGATGATGAAGACGTCACCCCGCTGGATGGTGAAATTCAGATCCTGTTGGATCACCAGATCCCCAAATGCCATGATCAAACCCTCCACTTCGATGTGGGGTGAGGCCCTTTGAGCTGGGTGGATGGTTGCCATGTCAGATGCCCAATCGATTGAAGATGAGGGTTGTCAGGGCATCCCAGACCACGATCAGCAGGATGGCGGTGACCATGGCCGAAGTGGTGGCCTGACCCACCGCCGCGGAATTCCGCCCACTCTGCAGGCCACGCAGACAGCCTGCCAAGGAGATCACCCCGGCAAAGATAAAGCTCTTCACGATGCCGATGGAGAGATCCGTGAGGGTGATGGAATCCCGGGTCTGCACCAGATACTCCAGCGGGGAGATATCGAGCAGGCCGACCGCCACGAAAAAGCCACCCAGAATCCCCAGCGCATCCGCCCAGAGACAGAGCAGGGGCAGCATCAGGATCAGGGCAAGACTGCGCGGCAGCACCAGGAACTCCATGGGTGAAATGCCGAGGGTCTTCAGGGCATCGATCTCCTCGTTAACCTGCATGCTGCCCAGTTGCGCGGCATAGGCGGAGCCGGTGCGGCCGGCCATGACGATCGCGGTCATCATGGCGCCCATCTCTCTCAGCATACCCAGACTGACCAGGTTGGCGATGTAGATCTCGGCACCAAACATCTGCAGCTGAACCGCCCCGACGAAGGCCAGCACCGAACCCACCAGGATACTGATCAGGCTGACGATAGGCAGGGCATCGGCCCCGGCCGACTGGACAAAATAGCTGAAATCGGACCTGCGAAAGCTGGACCTTCCCAGCAGAAAACGCCCGAATGCGATGAGCCACTCGCCAACGAAGCGGGTGAACAGCAGGCCCCCCTGGTACTTCTTCAGGGTCCACTCGCCCAGCATCCTGAGGAGCGATGGCCCCTGATCAGATGGGCTGGACTCCTTGCGTTCGGGCACCGTCAGAGAGAGTGCCAGCAACCCCCTGGCCCCTTCAGGCAGACCCTCGCCCACAAAGGAGATATCATTTTGCTCCGCGTAGGCATGCAGCTTGAGCAGAAAGGTCAGCAAGCGGCTGTCCCATTCGATGAGTTCACGGCAGTCGAAGCGGATCTCTTTCAGCGGTACCTGGGCCCGTTCGAGATCTTTCACCAGCCGAGGCCATGGGACCGGCTCAGCCATCAGGGTCCATTTGCCCGACAGACTGATCTCCACAATGGAGTCCGCATGAGAGGTCAGTTCAAGCAATTCACCCTCCCAGCCCTTTGGCTAGCGGAAATTTGGTATTAAATCACTCTTTTTGGCCCGGGTGTTAGTGGCGGCAAAAGATTCCTAAACGATTAAGTTTCCTCAGGGGTTGCCGCCAAAGAGGGGGTCCCTGCTTGAACAACTATAATTTTTAGGTTCCTTTTGTATGAACGCGGTCTCACCCTTGCCATCGGATCACCGGGGCAGTGCCCTGATTGTAGATGATGAGCTCTCGAACCGGGTAATCCTGAAGGCATTATTAAAAAAAATGGGTTATGCGGTCATCCAGGCTGACAATGGCGAGGAGGCCGTTACCCTGTTCGAGCAGAGCCGGCCCAACCTGGTCTTGATGGACATCATGATGCCGATCATGGACGGTTATGCGGCGACACGTAAGATCAAACAGCTGACGGGCGATCGCTTCACCCCGGTGATCTTCCTGACCGCCGTGACCGATGAAACCGCCCTCTCCCGCTGTATCGAGGTTGGCGGTGACGACTTCCTCACCAAGCCCTACAGCCATACCCTGCTTGCCGCCAAGGTGCATGCCATGGAGCGCATTCAGGTCCTGCATCAGGATCTGCATCTGCTCTACAATCGCATGCAGCGGGATGAGGAGATCGCGGAACAGGTCTTCAGTGGCGCAGTGCTGAAGGGCAATGTGGCGCTCGATGAGATCCGCAGCCTGCTGCGCCCCGCCAGTGTCTTCAGCGGCGATATCCTGCTGACCGCCTTCTCCCCCTCCCGGGACCTGCATGTGCTGCTGGGGGATTTTACCGGCCATGGATTGGCGTCAGCGCTGGGCGCCATGCCCGCATCCGAGGTCTTCCGCTCCATGACGGCGAAAGGCTTTTCACCCCAGCAGATTCTTCAGGCGATCAACAGCAAGCTACACAGCCTGTTGCCTGTCGGCATGTTCCTCGCCGTGCAGTTCATCAAAGTCGGTCGCGGCCTGGACCATATCACCGTCTTTAACTGCGGCATGCCCGATTTCTTTGTCTTGGACGGCGAGACACGGCGGGTCAAACACACCATTCCCTCTCAAGACCTGCCTCTGGGGATCACCTCCGAAATCAGTTACGGCGATAACGCCCGGCATATCCTGATCGAGCAGGGAGACCATGTGATCCTGGCGACGGATGGGGTCACCGAGGCGCGCAATACCGCGGGGGAATATTTTGGCAATGACAGATTCAAACAGGCGATCGCCGCGAGTGGTGGTTATGCATATATCCTCGACAATGTGGCGTGCCGGCTGAACGACTTCTGCCAGAATGCCCCACAGGACGACGATATCAGTCTGGCGGAGATCCCGCTTATTCCCCAATTGTTGCCCGCTTTGCAAACAGCTCCGGAGCGCCAGCCGGCAGATCATCTTCCCTCCGTCAAGGAGTTTCCGGCCGATGAGGGGTCCGACAATGTGGAGCTGCATCTGACCCTGCGCGGCAGCCAGCTTAAAAAGGCCGATCCGGTACCCATGCTGATCCACTATCTGCAGGATACCCTTGGCCTGCACAGCCATCGACAACCCCTGTTTACCATCTTGACCGAGCTGTTCGTCAATGCCCTGGATCACGGCGTATTGGGGGTCGATTCGCAGCTGAAGCAGAGCGAGGGTGGTATCGGCCGTTACTTCGAACTGCGGGAAAGACGCCTGCGGGAGTTAACGGAGGGCTGCATCCGTATCGGGGCGCGGGTCCATCCCCTGGACAAGGGTGGCCTTATCGTCATCCAGGTTGAAGACAGCGGTGACGGCTTCGACTTCGATAACTGGAAAAGGCTTCCCGAGGATCAACAACCCTTCAGCGGGCGGGGCATTCTTTTGGTGGAGAGCCTGTGTGAGTCGCTGCGCTTTTACGCGCCAGGCAATAGGGTGGAAGCCGTCTATCGCTGGCTGGAGGGATGATCTAGGATGATGGCTCCCCTGGCAAGGAACCGGGAAGAAAAACAACGTGAATTGTCGGCCGCTCTGCTGAAAAAACAGATCGAACTGATCTATGAAAACCTCTCCAGCTCCCTTGTTGTAACCCTCATTGTCTCAGTGCTGACAGCTGTCTTCTATCGCGCGGAGACCCAACCCGTTTTACTCCTAAGCTGGTTACTGGCAATGCATGGCATCGTCCTGCTGCGCTTTATTGGCCTGAGACAATATCGTCTCCGTCCTGACAGTCGCTCAGTCGCCGAATGGTATCGGTTATTTATCCATGGCAGCTGGGCGGCGGCGCTCATTTGGGGCAATACCGCCTTTATCTTCTTCCCCAGTGACAATATGCTCTATCAGGCCCTGCTCGCCTTCTTGATGACCGGCGTCGCGGTGGTTGGG
>JBDLIF010000159.1:0-6333 GCA_039714955.1 Pseudomonadota bacterium
TGACAGGCACCATGTCGTTAAAGGGGACACCCTGTGGGATATTTCCGCCTTGTTTCTACGGGATCCCTGGCTCTGGCCCGAGGTCTGGTTCGTCAACCCCCAGATCGAGAATCCCCATCTCATCTATCCCGGTGACGAGATCATCCTGACCTATAGGGATGGTCGTCCCCTGCTGACCCTGAAACGGAACCCTGATCGCAACAGACTCTCTCCCGCAGTGCGCGCAACCCAGCTGGACACCGCAATACCCACCATTCCCATCGACGCCATCGCCCAGTTCCTGACTCACCCCTATGTGATGGAGGAGGGTGAGCTGGACAGCGCGCCCTATGTGGTTCATTTCCTGGACGATCACATCGCTGGCGGCGCCGGCATCAGCCTCTATGCACGCAGCATCGAGCAGCAGCAACCCAGCAACTACACCCTGGTACGCCCCGGCAAACCCTATGAAGACCCGGACACCCAGGAGATCCTGGGCTATGAGGCCACCTACGTCGGTGCGGCCGAGCTGCAGCGGACCGGTGACCCAGCCAAGCTCCTGATCAGCAAGTCCAAGATCGAGGTCCTGATCGGTGACCGTCTGATCCATGTGGAGGATGACGAACCCCTGGCCAATTTCCAGCCCACTGCTCCCGAGGTCGATATCCAGGGACGCATCATCTCGGTGCTCAATGGGGTCTCTCAAATTGGACAATACAACGTGGTGGTACTCAACAAAGGCGCGCAGGATGGCCTGAAACCCGGCCATGTGCTGGAGATTCTCCAGGGCGGGTATCCAATACGTGACATCGTGGTCGGGCGCGGCGAGACCGTCACACTGCCCCTGGAAGAGGCGGGAGTCCTGATGGTTTTCCGCACCTTCGAACGGGTCAGCTTCGGCCTGATCATGCATGCCACCAAAGCACTGCATATCCTGGATTGGGTCCGTCCACCAAAGGGTTAAACCCACTGATTAAGGTCATGGATGATCCAGCTTTCGCATGAAACAACCCAAGCTCCAGGCCTGGCTGCTGGTCAGCCAGGCCCCCGGCATTGGTTGCCGGACATTCCACAAACTGCTCAGCCATTTCGAAACCCCGGATGCCATTCTCGCTGCACCCAGGGGGCAACTGCAGCAGGCCGGCGTCCCACCGCGGGCAATCGATTTTCTGCTCAACCCTGACCAGACTCGGATTCAGCCCTCCCTGGAGTGGCTGAAGCAGCCCGGAAGGCATCTGCTGACCCTGACGGATCCACGCTATCCCCCCCTGCTGGCCGAAATCCACGACCCGCCGCCCCTCCTTTATGTACAGGGGGACCCCGCAGGGCTTAGTCAACCACAGCTGGCCATCGTTGGCAGCCGCAACCCCACTGCCTCGGGGATCAGCAATGCCCGGGAGTTTGCCGCCTGTCTTGCCGGCGCCGGTCTGACCATTACCAGTGGCCTGGCGGTGGGCATTGACGGGGCCGCACACCAGGGCGCCCTGGGGAACGGCTCGAGCATCGCGGTAACCGGGACCGGCCTGGACAGGGTCTATCCCGCGCGACATAAGGAGCTGGCCCACCGCATCGTCGAACATGGCCTGCTGGTCTCTGAATACCCACCGGGCACCCTGCCCAAAGCGGAAAATTTCCCCCGCCGCAACCGCATTATCAGCGGTCTCTCACTGGGTACCCTGGTAGTGGAGGCCACCCCCCACAGTGGCTCCCTGATTACCGCCCGCCTGGCACTGGAGCAGGGACGTGAGGTGTTCGCCATCCCCGGCTCGATCCATAATCCCCTGGCACGAGGCTGTCATATGCTGATCCGCGAAGGGGCAAAGCTGGTGGAATCGGCCCAGGATATCATCGATGAGTTGGGCGCCCTGCTGGGCAGTCTGGTATCATCCGCGCAGGAGTCAGCTCCCGTCACGGATCAAAATAGGCCCAAACTGGATCCGGACTATGCAAAACTGCTTGAAGCGATGGGTTTCGACCCCATATCCGTAGACGAACTGATCACCCGCACCGGCTTGGCCGCGGAGTCGGTTTCGTCCATGTTGCTCTTGCTTGAACTGGACGGGCATGTATCATCAGCACCAGGCGGCTACTATTGCCGCACGGGCAAATCTGAATCCCGCAGCGACGGGAGAGAGTAAGCATGAACGAAAATGTGGTCGATATCCTGATCTACCTCTACGAAAACTACATGGACGGTGAACAGGCGCCACCATCCGACCAGAATGAACTGCGCGATGAGCTGTTGCAGGCCGGCTTTCCCGCCCGCGAGATCGACAAGGCCTTCGACTGGCTGGACGACCTGGCTCACAACTCCCAGTCTCCCCAGGGGGAGGCCCATAAGAAACAGTCGATGCGTATCTTCACCGATGAGGAGAGCACACGTCTCGATCTCGACTCCCGCGGCCTGCTGGTGTTTCTGGAGCAGAACAACATTCTGACCCAGACCGCACGGGAGCTGGTCATCGAGCGGGCCCTGGCGCTGGACACAATGTTCATCACTGAAGAGGAGCTGAAGTGGATCATCCTGCTGGTACTGATGAATCAACCTGGCCAGGAGGATGCCTTCGCCCGCATGGAAGACATGGTCTACAACGAAACCCCTGTCTTTCTTCATTAGTCACCACCGCATATGTCATACGCGGGGCGGTAATTTGCCCCGCGTTTTTTTTGGATTACTTGAACTTTCATGAATCTGGTTATTGTTGAATCGCCGGCCAAGGCCAAAACCATCAAGAAATACCTGGGAGGGGGCTTTGAGGTCCTTGCCTCCTATGGCCATGTGCGGGATCTGATCCCCAAAGAGGGTGCGGTCGACCCCTATCATAACTTCACCATGAAGTATCAGGTGATCGAAAAGAACGACCGCCATGTGCAGGCCATCGCCAAGGCGTTGAAGAGATCCGATGCCCTCTACCTGGCCACTGACCCGGACCGCGAAGGTGAGGCGATATCCTGGCATCTCTCCGAACTGCTCAAATCCAAGGGCAAGCTGAAGGACAAGCCGGTCTACCGGGTGATATTCAACGAGATCACCAAGAAGGCGGTGAACGATGCGGTTGCCAACCCCCGGGGGCTCTCCCACGACCTGATCGATGCCCAGCAGGCGCGCCGGGCCCTGGACTATCTGGTGGGTTTCAACCTCTCTCCCCTGCTGTGGAAAAAGGTCCGCCGCGGGCTCTCCGCCGGCCGGGTGCAAAGCCCTGCGCTACGCATGATCGTGGAACGGGAACTGGAGATCGAGGCCTTCAAGACCGAGGAGTTCTGGACCATCGAGGCTGACTCCGAAAAGGCCAAGCAGGCCTTCAGTGCCCGTCTGACCCACTACCGGGGCGAGAAGCTGGAAAAGTTCAGCATCACCGACGAGGCCAGTGCAAAGGAAACGGAAAAGGTCTTGTTGGAGGCGGGCCAGGCCGGCCTGCGGGTGGTCAAGGTCGAGAAGAAGCAGCGTCGCCGCAACCCGGCGCCCCCCTTCACCACCTCCACCCTGCAGCAGGAGGCCTCGCGCAAACTCGGCTTCACTGCCCAGCGCACCATGCGCACCGCCCAGCAGTTGTATGAGGGTGTGGATGTGGGTCAGGGCACGGTGGGCCTGATCACCTATATGCGTACCGACTCGGTCAACCTGGCCGATGAAGCCACCGCCGAGATCCGGGCATTCATCGCCGAACGCTATGGCCAGGAGCAGCTCCCCAAGGAGGTCCGCCACTTCAAGACCAAGGCCAAGAACGCCCAGGAGGCCCATGAGGCGATCCGTCCCACCTCGGTACTGCGCACGCCAGATGAGATCAAAAACCACCTCAGCAAGGACCAGGTCCGGCTCTACGAGCTGATCTGGAAACGCGCGGTGGCCTGTCAGATGATCCACGCCACCATCCATACCGTGGCAGCGGACCTGCAGTGCGGTAGAGACAATATTTTTCGCGCCAACGGCTCCACCATCGCCAGGCCCGGCTTTATTGCGGTCTATCTGGAAGGCAAGGACGATGCGGCCGCCAGCGACAGTGACGAGAAGATGCTGCCCCCGTTGCAGGAGGGCGAGACCGTCCCATTGAAGGCGATCCGGCCCGAGCAGCACTTCACCGAGCCGCCACCCCGCTACAGCGAGGCGAGCCTGGTGAAGACCCTGGAAGAGCATGGCATCGGCCGTCCTTCCACCTACGCCTCGATCATCTCCACCCTGCAGGACCGGGAGTACGTGGTGCTGGAGAAGAAGCGTTTCCAACCCACCGACGTGGGCCGGGTGGTGAACAAGTTCCTGACCGAGTATTTTACCCGTTATGTGGACTACGACTTTACCGCCAACCTGGAGGACGAACTGGATGCGGTCTCCCGCGGCGAGGAGGAGTGGATTCCCCTGCTGCAGAAGTTCTGGGGCCCCTTCAAGGAGCGTATCGACCACACCCAGGAGAACGTCAAACGCAGTGATGTGACCCATGAGGCGTTGGACGAGAAGTGCCCCAAATGCGGCGAACCCCTCTCCATCCGCCTGGGCCGGCATGGCCGCTTCATCGGCTGCACCAACTATCCCACCTGCGACTACACCCGGGATTTGAATGCCGAGAAGACGGAGAAGGAGGAGCCGGAGGTGGTGGAGGGCCGCAGCTGTCCCGAGTGCGGCTCGCAACTGGTGATCAAGCGGGGCCGCTATGGCAAATTCATCGGCTGCTCCAGCTATCCGAAATGCCGCTATATCGAACCGCTGGATAAGCCACAAGATACCGGGGTTCAGTGCCCCAAGTGTCACCAGGGCAGCCTATTGAAACGCAAGTCACGCAAGGGCAAGCTCTTCTACTCCTGCTCCACCTACCCGGACTGCGACTATGCGGTGTGGAACGAACCGGTGGCTGAACCCTGCCCCCGCTGTGGCTGGCCGGTGCTGACCATCAAGACCACCAAGCGCAAGGGTACTGAAAAGGTCTGCCCACAGAAGGAGTGCTCCTTCGCCGAGCCTTACGAAGCACCCGAGGGATAGGCTAGCCCGAAAGATTCACCCGTTCACGGGTGAAATTTCCGGGCTAACGATTCGTGCGCTTGGCCCAGACGCGCATGAATCGAGTGGATCAGACCTACCGCCTCGTCCATGTGCTCGAAGCCGTGACTGCCGCCTGGATAGTCGTGGATATCGCCGCTGCCGGCATAGATTGCCGCGGCAATCCGCCAATCGATCAGTTCGTCCCCCTGGTCCAGCAGCAGGGTGGTTGGGATGCCGTCCGCCACATCCTCGATGGCGAATCGGCGGGTCGCCGCGACCATCTCCTCAGACAGATAGTAGCGTTCGTTCAGGGCCTGGTTGTACTGCCAGCCGACCACCTGTCTGAGCAGTTCCCAGGGCCGCAGGGCCGGGTTGATCATCACCAGATGGTCGAGCGGAAACCGGCGCGCCAGATACTGGCCATAGAATCCCCCCATGGAACTGCCCACCAGCAGTAGCGGTTGGTTGTCCCGCAGCGCCTCCCGTGTGTGCGTTTCCAGTTCCCGGCTGAGTCGTTCCACCGCCTGCACCGGCTGGTGCGCCGGATAGGTGGGGCTCAACACCGGGATGGGCGCCAGCCGTTCCCGTAATACTGCCGCCTTGGCCGATCCCGGGCAGCCATGCCCGCTCGGCACCTGCCCATCCATGGGGTTGGCGTCCGAGGTACCGGCGCTGTTGAGTCCATGCAGATAGAGAATCATGCAGAATTCATTTTTCTCGCGATAATCTCCACCGCATTCTGGTCCGGGTCCCGGCAAAACAGGGCCTTCCGGCCTGAGCGGCTGAGGGTGTATGGGATGCTGGCATGCTCGAGTTTGGCTATCAGGCCAGCATAATCACCCGTTTCGAGGGCGAGGTGACGGTCTCTGCCGCCGTGCTCCGGGCGACCGTTCAGGGGATCGGGATTAGGCAGCTCCAGCAGGTGAATCTGGCCATCCCCAACATTCAACCAGGCCCCGGGATACCCCAGGTCGGGCCTGGATATATCGACCTCCAGACCGAGCAGGTCCCGATAGAAAGCGAGGGCCTTTGCGGTATCGGCAACGATCAGGCTGACGTGATGCAAACGGGTCAAGGGTCTAATCCTCCAGTCGTTCTCTGGCCCGGTCAATGGCCGCCCTGACCTGGGCCGGAGCCGTGCCCCCGATATGGTCACGGGCGGCCACCGAGCCCTCCAGGGTCAGCACCTCGAAGACGTCCTGTTCGATGCTGCCAGAGAACTGCCGCAACTCGCTCAGGCTCATGGCGGAAAGGTCCCGTCCTTCCGCGACCCCGAATGCGACCGCCTTGCCCACCACCTCATGGGCATCACGAAAGGGCATCCCCCTGCGCACCAGATAGTCAGCCAGGTCGGTGGCGGTGGCGAAGCCCCGCATCGCCGC
>JBDLIF010000160.1:0-6284 GCA_039714955.1 Pseudomonadota bacterium
TGGCAGTCAATAGATTGCTTAAATCCTCGGCATATGCATGCGCGGGCAGCTTGCTCAGCAACAGCCAGGCGCCACCGGCAACCAGGGCCAGCAGTAGACTGATAAAGCGAAAAAATCCGGCCAGGGTCCGCGCCTTCAGGGCGCTTTCCCGTTTCGGCAGGGCATCCTGGTAGTCGATGGAGGCATCATCCAGCTGGGACAATTGCCGGTTGTACCTGGCCTGTCGTGCGATGAGGCCGGCCTGCTCACTCTCCAACCCCTGCAGGTAGCCCGGCTCAAGTTCGACCTCCTCAATCTGACTGGCAAGGCCGGCGATCTCCTGACGGGTCTCGGTCAGGCCGTTCCCGGTCTCCTCCACCTCCTCCTGAAAGGCTGCCGCGCTGTACTCCAAGGTCACCAGTCCGGCCATGGTCTTGACCGCATAACTGTGGGGATGGGGGGTGGTAATCTCACGCTGCGCCAGATAGAAGGATTCGATGAACTCTTCGTACTCATAACCGATCAGCTCATAGACCAGATCCGCCACCTTGTCGATTCCCCGTGCCAGGGGTTGTGCATCCCTGGCCTGCTCTGCCTTGGAGATTCGGGCACTGTGGTTGCCCGCGTCATCCAGAAAGCGTTCCAGGGTGTATCTGTCACCATCGCTGGCGGTGAATTCGACCTCCACGGAGCAGTGGGTCTCACCCCAATGGATGACCTTGCCCAGGTCATCTTGATCCAGCGAGAAGGTGCGCCCGAACAGGGCGAAACAGAGGGTTTCGCCAACGGTACTCTTGCCCGATTCGTTGGGCCCGGTAATCGCAATCAGGCCGCGCTCGGGCAGATCATCCAGTTTCAGACTGGTGTATTTCAGGACATTGTTGGCATGCATGCGATGAATGATCATGTCCAGCCCTCCTCTGCCAGGGCGCGCAGCTTACGCAAGACCAACTCAACCGCCTCATCGAATGCCTGTTGGTCGAACGCCTCTCCGGAATTGAGCCGGCGCTCGCGCTCCGCATTGCAGTAAACGAAAAATTCCCTGGCGGAAATCCCAAGATTCCCGATGTCGGTCTCGCTTGGCTGTTCGGACAAAGCCATTCAATTCTCCTGTTTATTTTGCGCAGATGTGGATTAGGAAATTAACAACTGGTCAAGTATAGGGAGTTATTCATAACAGGTCATCATGTAACCCCGCTTCATGAGACCACGGCAGCGCTTGACAGAAAAAATGGTACCATCCATACTGGTTGGTATGTGCTACATCGACAGATGCCCACTAGCCCTTTATGACAGTTGATAAGACCCGACAGGCACTACTGGAGGCTGCATTCGGTGAAATCCATCGCCAGGGATTTCAATCCGCCAGCCTGAGCGCGATCCTGCATAACACCGGAGTAACGAAAGGGGCACTTTATCACTATTTCAAAAGCAAAAAGGCGTTGGGTTATGCGGTGCTGGATGAGTGGATTCACCCCTATCTCATCGCTACCTGGATTGAACCACTGAAGCGAGGGGAACGACCGCCCCTCGCGCGTCTGAAGCAGACTATCAGTGACGCTGGAGACAATCTGGATGAAAGGGATATTCAACTGGGTTGCCCTTTGAACAACCTGGCGCAGGAGATGTCACCCATCGATGAGGGATTTCGCCGCCGAACCGATGCCATGTACCAGATCTGGCTGGAGAGCATCGCCGACACCCTGAGAGAGGGGCAGGAGGATGGCTCGATCAGGCATGACATCAATACGGAAGATACCGCGCTGTTCATCGTAGCCACGTTGGAGGGTTGCATGGGCATTGCAAAAAATGCCCAGAGCCGGGAGGCCTTGCTGAAGTGTGGCAAGGGCGTGCTCGACTATCTGGACAGCCTGACTGGTTGAGATAATCGGCAGCGGAATAACAATCAATAGGGACCTGAAAATGAAAGAGCGTTTTTTCAATTTTGTGCTGAACTGGAAATACCTGGTCATCCTGCTCTCGCTGCTGATCACCCTGGCCCTCGGCACCGGCCTGCAGAAACTGGCCTTCAGCAATGACTACCGGATGTTTTTCAGCGAGGCGAATCCGCAGCTCACTGCGTTCGAGCAGCTGCAGGACACCTACTCCAAGAATGACAATGTGCTCTTCGTCCTGGCCCCGCGGGACGGTCGGGTCTTCACCCGGGAAACCCTCACCGCGGTACAGGAGCTGACTCAGGAAGCCTGGCAGATACCTTATTCGCTGAGGGTCGACTCCATCAGCAACTTTCAGTACACCTCTGCCGAGGGTGACGACCTGCTGGTCGAGGATCTGGTGCTTGATGCTCAAGCCTTGAGTGATGTGGAGCTGGAACAGAAACGCCGGATAGCCGTGCAGGACCCCCTGCTGGTAAATCGCCTGATCTCCCCCAGCGCCCATGTCACCGGTGTGAATGTCACCATCCAGCTGCCGGGTAAAAAACTCAGCGAGGTACCCGAAGTGGCTGAGGCCGCCCGCCAGCTGGCCCGTCAGATCGAGGCGGCCCACCCCCAGATCAAGATTCATCTGACCGGCATGATCATGATGAACAACGCATTTCCGTCCGCCTCCCAAGAGGATATGCAGACCCTCTACCCGGTCATGTTCCTGGCGGTTATCCTCAGCCTGGTATTGATGCTGCGTTCCATTCCCGGCACCTTGTCGACCCTGATCATCATCATCCTGATGGTCATCGGCACCCTGGGCATCACCGGCTGGCTGGGTATCCGCATCTCGCCTCCCACCACCACCGTCCCCATTGTGATCATGACCTTGGCGATCGCCGACTGTGTGCATGTGCTGGTGAATTTTCTCCACGGCATGCGGGAGGGCATGAACAAACGCGAGGCCATGCTGGAAAGCCTGCGCATCAACCTGCAACCGATCTTCCTTACCACCCTGACTACGGCGATCGGTTTTCTCAGTCTCAACTTCAGTGATGCCCCACCCTTCCGGGATCTGGGCAATATGGCGGCGATCGGCGTCTGGCTCGCCTTTTTCCTCTCGGTCACCTTCCTACCGGCGATGATGATGATCCTGCCGGTAAAGGCCCTGCGTGGCGATACCCGGGGCAGCATCGCCATGCTCCGCCTGGCTGAGTTCGTGATCCGCAACAAACACCGCCTGCTGTGGATAATGGGAGGCATCATCATCTTTCTCATCGCGCAGATTCCCAACAACCGACTGGACGACCAGTTCGTCGAGTATTTCGATGAGACCATCACCTTTCGTCAGGCCACCGATTTCGTCAACGAGAACCTGACCGGCATCTATCTCATCGAATACTCCCTCGACTCGGGCGAAACCGGTGGCGTGAGTGATCCGGCCTTCCTGCGGAAGGTGGAGGCATTCGCCCAATGGTACCGACAACAACCCCTGGTGCTGCATGTCAATACCATCACCGACATCATGAAGCGGCTGAACCGTAACATGCACGGGGATGACGACAGCTGGTACCGGCTGCCGGATCAGCGCGACCTCTCGGCCCAATATCTGCTGTTGTATGAGTTCTCTCTGCCTTTCGGCCTGGATCTGAACAACCAGATCAACGTGAAGAAATCGGCCACCCGCTTTATCGTCACCCTGGAGAACCTCTCCACCAAGCAGTTATTGGCCATCGAAAATGATGCTCAGGCCTGGCTGACGGAACATGCGCCAGGGATGAAAATCGAGGGCGCCAGCCCTTCGATCATGTTCGCGAACATCGGTGAGCGCAATATCAAGTCGATGCTCAAGGGCACCACCCTGGCATTGATGATGATCTCCTTTATCCTGATCTTTGCCCTGCGTACCCTGCGCATCGGCAGCATCAGTCTCTTACCCAACCTGGTACCCATCGGCATGGCCTTCGGTATCTGGGGCCTTTTAGTGGGTGAAGTGGGGCTGGCCCTCTCGGTGGTCAGCGGCATGACCCTGGGCATCGTAGTGGACGATACGGTGCACTTTCTCAGCAAGTTCCTGCGCGCCCGCCGGGAAAAGGGCATGGAGGCCGAAGATGCAGTGCGTTACGCCTTTTCCACCGTCGGTACAGCACTCTGGGTGACCTCCCTGGTGTTGATGATCGGTTTCGGCATCCTCGCCCTCTCCCATTTTCAGCTCAATGCCGGCATGGGTCTGCTCACCGCCATCACCATCGGTCTGGCCCTGATGGCCGACTTTCTCTTCCTGCCACCCCTATTGATGCTTTTCGGAGGTAAAAAGCCATGAAACGACAACCATTCATCCTGCTCTGCTGCCTGTTGCCCATAGCAGCCCTTGCCGCTACCCCGGAGGAGAGAGGCCTTGAAATTGCCTCCGAGGTCGATCGGAAGGACACTGGCTGGCACGATTTCAAGGCCAGTATGACCATGCTGCTGCGCAACAAACAGGGGGAAGAGAGCCTAAGGAACATGCGTACCCAATCACTCGAGGTGGAGGGGGATGGCGACAAGACACTGATCATCTTTGACAAACCCCTGGATGTAAAGGGCACCGCCCTGCTCACCTATTCACACAAGACCGGCACCGATGACCAGTGGCTCTATCTGCCGGCCCTGAAACGGGTCAAACGCATTGCCTCACGCAACAAATCCGGTCCCTTCATGGGCAGTGAATTCGCCTATGAGGACCTCTCCTCTCAGGAGATCGAAAAATACAGCTACAGATACATCCAGGACGACCAGGTCGATGGCAAGCCCGCCTTTTTGATTGAACGGGACCCGGTAGACCCCAACTCGGGCTACACCTATCAGCATGTCTGGTTCGATCAACAGGAGTACATCCCGCTCAAGGTCGACTTCTATGACCGCAAGAAGGCCCTGCTCAAGACCCTTGAGTTTCGCGGCTATCAACAGTATCTCGATCGATACTGGCGGGCAAATGAGATGTTCATGCAGAACCATCAAACGGGCAAGAGCACCCTGCTGAGCTGGAAAAAATATAACTTTCGTGCTGGTCTGGAGGCGTCGGATTTCGGCAAGAACAGTCTGAAACGGGCCAGATAGATTCATGCCCGCTAGGATCCGGCCTGCCCTGTTTTCTTTAATCCTCCTGCTCTGCGCTCTCCTCTTGCCGCTACAGAGGCTGAATGCCGGTGAATGGTCCGGTTATATTGAAGGACAGGCACGTTACTTTACCCAGGGAGCCTTATCACCGGAACAGACCAACCACACGCTTTCGTTGGCGTTTGAACCCGAGTATTACCACAGCTGGGATGATGAACGGCAAAGTCTGACCTTCACCCCTTTCCTGCGCCTGGACTCCCAGGATGACGAACGCAGCCACGCCGACATCCGGGAGCTTCTCTGGTTAAAGGCGGGTGACGGCTGGGAGCTTCGAGCCGGTATCGGTAAGGTCTTCTGGGGTGTGACCGAGATCCTGCATCTGGTGGATATCATCAACCAGACCGATCTGGTAGAGAACCCGGACGGTGAGCAGAAGTTGGGGCAGCCCATGCTCATGTATTCCTTGGAAAGAGAGTGGGGCCTGCTGGACCTCTTTGTCCTGCCCGGTTTCCGGGAACGCACCTTTCCCGGGGAAGCGGGTCGCCTGCGCAGCCTGATACCCGTCGATACGAAGCTGGCCCGCTACGAATCGGAACGGGAGGAGAGACACATCGACCTGGCCATTCGCTGGTCCCACTCCATCGGCGACTGGGATCTCGGCCTGTCTCACTTCTACGGCACCAGCCGCGATCCCTCCTTCACCCCGGTAGTCAAGGAATCAGGCGAGATCGTCCTGGCCCCTTATTATGCCATCATCAATCAGACCGGCCTCGACCTGCAGGCCACCAAGGGTGACTGGTTGTGGAAACTGGAGGCCATACGTCGCAGTGGTCAGGACGACCCCTTTTATGCAGCCACCGGTGGCTTCGAGTACACCTATGTGGGCATAGCCGAAACAGACATGGATCTCGGGATGCTTGCCGAGTATATGTATGACGATCGAGGCGATGATGCCCCTGTAGCCTTCGAGAACGATCTGTTTTTCGGTTTCAGACTAACGCTTAATGACGTGCAGAGTTCGGAGCTGCTGACCGGCATCATCAAGGATCTGGACTCCAGCGCCTGGATGTTCAACCTGGAGACCAGTCGTCGCCTCGGAGCCGTCTGGACGGCCTCGACCCAGATAAGAGTGTGGAACGCTGTGCCTAGGGACGATCCTTTATATGACGTTAGCAGGGACGACTATATCGAGATCAGTCTGAAGCGGTATTATTAGTAACTCAAGTTTCGGAGTTCAAACGGGGAGCGGAGAGGGAGATAGCGTTTTGAGACACGCTGTTAATACTATCCCTGTACGCTCGACTGCGGCCTTCCATGGCCGCA
>JBDLIF010000161.1:0-6269 GCA_039714955.1 Pseudomonadota bacterium
CGCTCGAATAATCCGGGTTATGGTGAGGGTTACTATGACCAAGGCCCATACGGAAACCCGGGCTCAGGTTCGGGGAGTGGCTTCGGTGGTGGTCCAAGATCCGGCCCAGGCTATGGCCGCGGCTATGGTCCAGGACCCGGTGAGAATCCTGGCTCAGGCAGTGGTTTTGGTGCGGGTCCGCAGGCTGGAAATCCTGGTTATGGTTATGGTCCAGGGCCGAATACCGATCCCCGCACCCGCTCCGGTGGTGGCTTCGGCGGTGCTCCCCGCCATCAGCGGCAGCAACCGGCTTATGGCTACCAACAGGGTCCGCAGGGTTACGCTGCGCCCCCTCAGGGTTATGCACCGCAACCCGGTCCGGGTGGCTATCCTCAGGGACAGGCGCCTGGTTATTATGGCAACCCAGGATACGGCTATCCAGCGCCCGGTTATCGGGACGACTACTATCGAGATGACCGTGACAGAGGCGATAAAAAATCAGGTTTTAATCCTATGAATATGATGAAGGCACCGACGAGCATGTTTGGTGGTGACAAGGATCGCGACTGATCTCAGAACCATGAGAAATTGAAACCTCCAAGCCCCGGCATTGCCGGGGTTTTTTTTTACGTGTGCCTGGCATGACGCACAGGCCGCCGTTCCAGGCGAAGTCTGGGACAATAGGGTCCGCCGATACCGGACGGAAGGACGCAGCCAACAAGGCACGAATTCGGTTCAAGGATCGAGTTAGGGAACTGACGCACAGGAACAATCCGCAAAATTCCAACGGATCATGATCAAGGCGGGTTTTGATCCGAAATAGGCACACCCTGTCATCAATAGCTTTCTTATACCGCTACATAAATTATGGAGCCAGCCGCTACAGAATAAATAGAAAACACAGCGAATGGATTGGTTCAGCATAGGACTACCAAAATGCTGTTGGGATGGTGAGTTAGAGAATCATGATTGCCAAGAATACATCTGTAATCGCGTTGGTCGGGGTCTCAGCACATGAGCTGCGGGTTCTGCAGACAATCTGTGTTATTTCCAAGGATCGTCCCCAGATCTATGTGCTTCAGGACGAAATACAATCTGCGACGGCGGATATCGCAATCGTCGACCAGGATAACTCGAAAGCAATGGCTGCCTGGCAGCGTTTTCAAACCAGCAATCCGGCGATACCCGTGATCATGCTGACACGTCAGCCAAAGCCTGATCCGTCTGGATATCAACTCGGTCGCCCCTTGATGGCGACCCGTCTGCTAAACCTATTGGATAAAATACAGCAAACCTTGGGCAGTCCGGCCTTCGCCCCGCCGCAAACGGATGGGACCAAGGAGTCAACGCGTACTCCAGAACCTCAGGCAGCACAGCAATCCGCTGTCGGCAAGGACGAGAAGGGCTCGCGACTGACGGCTTTGGTGGTGGACGACAGTCTTCCGGTAAGACGACAGATAGGACTTCACTTGACACCTCTCGTCGGGAGAGTGGATCTGGCAGAGGACGGCGAGCGGGCCGTCGAATTCATCGCCCACCGATCCTACGACATTATTTTCCTTGATGTAGTTCTTCCCGGCATGGACGGCTACAAAATTTGCAGAGAGATCAAACGGAACAAGAGAACCAAGATGACACCGGTGATCATGCTCACGGGAAAGTCTTCTCCCTTCGATCGAGTAAAGGGCAAGCTGGCGGGTTGCGATACCTATCTGACCAAACCGGTGGACGACACTACTTTCGATGAGGTGGTACAAAAGTATTTAAAAAAGCGCAGGGCGAGCGAGTCCGGTGAGGGGCGCGGAAAATTATCTGATAGCGTTCCCGAGCATGCGTGATCCGGGATTCATCCTATGTAATCAAAAGGAGATAGGAAAATGGCAGTGACCAAAGTTATGGTTTGTGACGATTCGACAACCGATCTTACAAACATAAAGAACATCGTTGAAACAGCAGGCTGTGTAACAGTGACAGCATCCAACGGCGCAGAGGCGGTGGACAAGGCCAGATCGGAGAAACCCGACCTGATATTTCTCGACATCATCATGCCGGAAATGGACGGTTTCGAGGCATGTCGTAAATTGCACGATGATCCCGCCACCAAGGAGATACCGGTGATCTTCGTTACCAGTAAACATCAAAAGGCGGATCGGGTTTGGGCTCAGATGCAGGGCGCCGCGGACTTTATTTCCAAGCCATATACCGAGGATCAAATCGCGGCAAAGCTCAAAGCATTCTGACGAACCAGCGATCGGTAGCCCCAGGTAAACATCCGATCGACCTGAGGAAGCGGTAAACAGGAGATATTGACAGTGACCGATAAGGCAAACAGTGGCGCAAGCAACGAGGTCGTGGGATCTCTGCTCAACCCCAGCGAGGCGCTGACGCGATTCGTGCCTGGTGGAACAGTACAGGCAGGGGAAGCTCGGGCCGTTGCGCCGATCCGGTTCGGGGCACGAGTGGGCGATATCGGGCTGCTGATACCGTTGGGCATGCTCAGCGAACTGGTTGAAGATACTGAGATCTACCCGCTGCCGATGACCCCGCTCTGGTTCCAGGGCCTGATTAATCTACGCGGAAGTCTGGTGCCCGTATTCGATCTGAAAGCGTTGTTCGAGAATGTGGGCCAGAAAGTGGAAAGAACCAACCTCCTGGTGCTCAATTCTAGAGAAGAGGCAGTGGGTATTCTCATCGACGGTTTACCGATGACCTTGGATGTCGCCCAGATCCTTGAACAACTCCCAGTACTTCCGCCGGTTCTTCGGGAGTACAGCCAAGCAGTCTATGTGCGGGGTGAGGAGGTTTGGGTGGAATTCGATTTCGGTGGGTTATTCCGGGCAGCGGGTAGTCAGACAGCTGCTTGAGATCCGACCGATGTCTAAAGATTTGGTACTACCACGGGATCAGAATCGGACGCGAGGAGCATTTTAAGTCATGGCGAGTTTGACGAGCAATGCAGGAACATGGGACTCGACACTGCCTGGATTGTTGGAGGTGGTATGTGCGTTTTCCGATGTCTCTGTGAACGGTGATACAAAGGTCGAACAGGTTGCGGATACGCACTATCTGGACCATTACCTGGAACAACTGAAAAAGCTCGGCGACCTGGCTGGCGAGCTTGAGTATATGGGCTTGCAGAACGCTTGCTTAGTGTGTCAGGAGAATATCCATGCCCTGCGTAAAAGCAACAAGAAGCTGGACGATCAGATGCGCGCCACGCTTGATGCATGGCCGGAATTGGTTCGGAACTACCTGGAGTTGCCATTAGACTCGCCGGTTGACAAGGGCATTACCAATTACCTTCAACTGCCCGTTTGGGATATGCCTCTGCCTTCGCAAGATGCCGAAATGATCGATATCCTGCTTCAGGGCGAGCGTCAGAAGGCCGTTTCGGGCAGTGATGCGGCACCTATGGACGCGGTTGGCGAAGAAGACGTCATGGTGTTTGGGGTTGGTGTTACAGACGTACCTGAGACCGATGAAGTGATTGAGACCTCGGCCGGTCAACCCGACATGGCCCTCGAAGAAATGCTACCGCCCCAGATGCGTGACCTGGTAGAGATGCTTATTAATGAGCTCCCGCTTATGGAGGAACACCTGGTAGAGCTTCTGGAAATCGAACCCGAGCAAAATCCAGTGGGCTGGGAAACAGCGGTTGAGGTCTATGGCGACTATCTGGACCGGTTTGGTGAGGCGACGGAGACGGTTGGATTTCTGGGACTGCAGCAGGCAGTCGTCCTGATGAGAGAGAACCTGGGTCTTCTGGCTGCGCAGGGACGTGTTCTGACTCCCGGCGAAAAGGACCTCCTGGCGGCCTGGAGCGGAAATGCGCTGATTTATCTGAGCGCGCCGCACAGCGTCTCCGCCTGCCAAGCCCTGGCCGATTGGCTCCAGGCACCTGAATGGCCCATGCCGCTGCCGGTGGAAGAGGCGGCGGTTCTGCTATCCGTGTTACAGACGCCAGACCTTCCCGATATCGACGAAGAGGAGGGCGAAGCACGCCCACAGCAGGCGACGCCGGAAGATGTCAGGGTGGAACTGCCGGACGATGTCAACCCGGAGCTACTCAATGCCCTGCTTCAGGAGCTGCCAAGCCAGACTGGGACCTTTTCAGAAGCAATCCAGAATCTAATCGCCGGCGGTTCGATGGACGACGTCAGGATCGCGCAACGCATGGCCCACACACTGAAGGGGGCGGCAAATACAGTCGGTGTTTCTGGACTTCCCACGCTGACACATCATTTAGAGGACATACTGGTAGCGCTGGCGAAACAAGAGGCCTTGCCCACCCATTCGCTGGCCTTGTCGCTGATGAACGCCGCCGACTGTTTGGAGGCGATGGGCGAAACCCTCTGTGGAATAGGTGATCCGCCGGACAATGCCCAGGCGGTGTTGCAAGAGGTGCTGGACTGGGCCAATCGTATCGACCGGGAAGGCCTGCCTGCGCCAGAGGACGAGGCGCCCAGGGTCCCTGTGGAGCAGCAGGATACGGTGGTTCAGTCGGTAGCGTCGACGACGGAAGCCCCTCAGGAGCCGTCACGGCAAGGCCAGCCAACATCGGCCAGAACGCAGGTCGCAACGGGGCTTGTAGATGACCTTCTGCGCTTGGGTGGAGAGAACATTATCCTGAGTGGTCAGGTGCACGAGCAGGTGCGAAGAATCGAAGAGAGAACGAGCACCATGCAAAAGGAGTTCGAGCGCCTGCAACGGTTAGGTGGTGAATTAGAGCGTTTGATCGACATCAGAGACCTTAGCACCGACCGGCGCCAACAGCAGGAAAAATCCGATTTTGACGTGTTGGAAATGGATCAGTACAGCGAGTTGCATACCACCAGCCGAATGTTGGTGGAGGCAGCCACTGACGCACGCCAGATCGGCGGCATGGTAACCGACCAGTTGCAGGGGCTCGACAAGATGCTGCTCACCCAGGAGGGCCTCAACCGGGAGACCCAGGAGAAGGTACTCAGCGCTCGCATGGTGCCCATCAAGACGGTTGTGCCACGCCTACAGCGTAGTGTGCGACAGACGTGCCGCCTCACCGGGAAGCAGGTGGATCTGCATATCAGTGGTTCCGACACCTTGATGGATGGCGAGGTGCTCAATGAACTGGTCGATCCTCTGATGCATGTCTTACGCAATGCGGTGGATCACGGCATTGAGTCGACGGCTGACCGGTCTGCCGCTGGTAAATCGGATAGCGGCAACATCTGGCTGGACTTCCTGCGCGAGGGCAACAATATACTGGTGCGCTGTCGAGACGACGGGGCGGGATTCGATTACTCGGCCATCCGCCGTACGGCGGAGAGTAGGGGGTTATTGGAACCGGGCAAGGAGGCATCTGAGAAAGAGCTTAGGAATCTGCTGCTGATGCCGAACTTCTCCACTCGTTCCGGAGTGACGCAGACATCGGGACGTGGAGTGGGATTGGATGTGGTCTACTCACACGTGATCGGCCAGGGCGGTTCCCTCGTCCTGAAAACGACGGGCGGCGAGGGCAGCACGACTGAGCTGCGACTTCCGGTCAGTCTGATCTCAACTCATGCGGTGCTGGTCCAAGTTCATAATCAGGTGGTGGCTGTGGCCGATCGCGGTATAGAGAGAATACTGCACGCCGCTGATGGAACACAACGTGATTTCGGGGGGCAACCTACTTTTCAGATTAACGACCAGATGTATCCCGTTAAACAACTCGACGAGATCCTTCAGCTGGCACCGGATACCCGCACCAAACAGCGTGCCTCGATGCCCGTATTATTGGTGAACACGCGCTCTGGTGTGACAGCTGTCAGGGTTCAAGAGGTCTTGGCCGGCACCGATTTGGTGATCAAGGAATTCAGCCGCTATGTGCCAAGGCCGCCAGGAATCGTCGGCGCCACCATCCTTGGCGACGGCAAGGTCACCCCCGTGTTGGATCTGCCGGAGCTGATGAGCGGCGCCCACAGGCCGTTCGGGCAGGCGGTGACCGAAGCCGTGGCCGAAGAAGGGCTGGAGAGAAGTCACCAGCCCGTTGCCTTGGTGGCCGACGACTCTCTGAGCGCGCGCAAGGCCCTGGTTCAGGTCATGGAGGACGCCGGTTACGAGGTCCGTGCGGCCCGCGATGGCATGGAGGCGGTTCAGTTGGCCGAGGCTAGGCGGCCAGATATCGTGCTGGCCGATATGGAGATGCCGCGTATGAATGGTATCGAGCTGACCGCTCATCTGCGAGCGCGTCCGGAGACCATGGAGCTGCCGGTGATCATGATTACCTCAAGGTCTACCGCGAAGCACCGGCGTCAGGCCGAAGATGCCGG
>JBDLIF010000162.1:0-6233 GCA_039714955.1 Pseudomonadota bacterium
CGTTTTGTCAGTGGCTATCAGGTATTGGTTTTCCCACTCGGCAGTCGGCATGGGTCTGCCGAACAGATAACCCTGAAAAGCCCGGCAGCCGTTTTTTTCGAGAAATGCTTTTTGTTCCTGGTTCTCAACACCTTCGGCGATAACATTGAGGCCAAGATGGTGACACATGGAGATGACGGCCTGAACGATGGCGGCGTCATTGGCATCCTCCGCTATATCTCTCACGAAGGTGCGATCAATCTTGATCTGGTCCAACGGCAGGCGCTTCAGGTAAGAGAGAGATGAAAAACCGGTGCCGAAGTCGTCCAGTGCCAGGCCGATGCCCAAGGCCTTTATTCTGCTGAGGCGTTCAATGGCCGAGTCAATATCTTCCAGCAGGGCGCTTTCCGTTAACTCGAGTTTGAGAAAAGCGGGATTGATCTCGTATCGATGCAGTATATCTTTGATCTGATCCGCAAAGTCGTGTTGATGAAATTGCAGAGCACTGATGTTGACCGCGAGTGTTAGCTGTTTTGTGCGGGGGTCACTCTGCCAGGTCTTGAGTTGATCGCAGGCTCTCTCCAGGACCCATAGTCCGAGAGGCAGGATCAACCGGGTCTCTTCCGCGATGGGGATGAAACTGTCGGGTAGTACCATGGATCTATCGGGGGACGGCCATCGAATCAATGCTTCGGCGCCAGTGATCCAGCCGTTACTGTCCACTTGTGACTGATAGAAAAGCGTGAACTCGTTGTTTCTCAAGGCCTGCCGTAGGGCGGTTTCCATCGCCATACGCTCGTCGATTGCCGATTGCATGGAGGCGTTATAAAAACGCACGGTGTTGCGGCCCGAATCCTTGGCCTGGTAGAGGGCCACATCCGCCTGTTTTAGCAGGGCTTCCGCCGTGTTTCGCTGGTCGGAAAATAACGTAATACCAATACTGGTGGTGCTGTGGTGTTCGTGTTCCTGTGGGCTGAGAAAATAGGATTTGTTGAGTTCCTTGCGGATCTTCTCGGCAACCAGTTCGGCATGTCTTGCGGCGAAATCTTTATTTGAATCCAGATTTTCCAGCAGAATAACGAATTCATCGCCGCCGAGACGAGCCACGGTATCCTCCTGCCGCACCGTATCTACCAGCCTCAGCGCGACTTCCTTGAGCAACTGGTCGCCGGTTCCATGTCCCCGGGTATCGTTGAGAATCTTGAAACGATCCAAATCCAATATCAAAAGCGCGCCATAATTGCGACTCCGTAAGGAGGCGAGCAGGGCATGACCCAGCCGGTCCATGAGTAAGCGACGGTTGGGCAGATTGGTGAGCGAATCGTAATAAGCAAGTTGCTTGATGCGGTCTTCCGCCTCCTTGCGCAGGGTGATGTCACGCGCGATGCCGAGCACCCCCAAGATACTTCCATCCTCTTTTTTGAGTGGCGTCTTGATGGTTTCGAACAGACCATGATACCCATTGCAGGTAAAGGTCAGCCATTCTTCATTGACGCTTGGGCCATCGGATTTGAGTGCGGCCTGGTCATTTTCGCGGGAAAAGTCGGCCAGCTCCTTCTCGACGAAATCATAGTCGGTCTTCCCGACGAGTTTGGCCTCTGTGGTGCCGTAGAGGCCCTCAAACGCCTTATTGCAGGTGAGATAAGTACCAGCGGGATCTTTCAGCCACACCAGATCGGGGATGGTGTCGTTGAGACTGCGCAACAGCATGCGCTCCCGTTCAGAGCGCTCCAGTGCATTGGCCAGTTCAGCCCGCGCTTGGTCTCGGTCGGTCTCCAGAGTGCGGGTAAGACGTTCACTGTTGCGGCATAGGAGGATGGCGCGGGAGAGATTGGCCAGCACCGGCTGAAAAATCTGGGTCAGCGGCAACTTGCTGGCAGGCATTCTCGGTGAGAGCAGCAGGATGACACCGGTTTCATCAATCGGAAGTTTCAGGCAGTAGCGGTATTTCGCGCGGTTGTTTATTTCAGCAAAGAGCGTTGAATCATTGAGGAGTTCGATCGGATTGCGGGTCAGTGCTGTCGGAAGCTCAAGCTGCTCGCCACGTCTTAGCTCCAAAAGGTGATCGCCGATCACGCTCGTGAGTCGGGCCTGAATGACACCATTTACGTACTTGTGGTCGAGCAGCACCAGCCCCATGGGAAATGCAGTGTGGTAGAGAAAGCGCTGTAAAACCTTCCTGAGCAGGTCGTCGAGATGAATTTCTCCACCGATCGTCAGGGTGAGATCGTAGAGGATTGAGAGGATATGCTCCCGCTCCATCAGATGCCCCCCCAGGGCGTGCAGATCAAAGCGGCGTTATGGAACATCGGGTAGTCCCCTTTGCCGGCAGTACCGATCTCACCCAGGGAGAGGGCCCCCGCAAGATGCGTGACGCCTGTCTGTTTCGCGAGATCATTGAGTTCCCGCAGCGAATCCTCTCCCAGGTGCATGCGGCGTCCGGCACAGTAGAATGTCAGGATGCTTCGCCCTGTGAGCGATCCGTTGCTCGCTTCCAGGTTGTCCGCGAGACGGCTTATGCAATCTCCTTCTTTGACCTGCGGTGCCCGCAGCAAGACTAGCATGGTGTTTTCCGGCACTTCGCCGATGCAGAACAGGGAACCGTCCTCATTCAGGGTCACGGGAATCCTCACCACTAGATCCTGATTGGCGCGCAGGATGCCGAAGGGGAAATGTACTGCGTAGTGGTAGAAATTCTCCTTGGTGAGACCGATCCCGTACTCTTCCTGGATGATCTCCTGATAGACATCGAATGCAGGACGCCAATCGATGCTGAAGATCCGGTTGCCGTCGGTGGAGGTTGCATTCATGACATGCTTGGGCACGGGGTAGCCGTGCTCCAGCACCGTGACATTGGGGCCCGGTATGAGCAGGCACAAGGCCCCGCCTTCAATGACGTGATCGGCGTCGAACAGGCATGGCATGGGTTGAAAGGTCTCGCTTCCCGCATTGACGCCGGCATAATGCACCCGATCCGAGAGTCTCAGGTAGAGTCCATCGAGAATGCTGGCGATATTCGGCAGTAATCCATCATAAATCATATAGAGCGACGGTTTGCCAGCTTCGAGAGATGCCGCTTCGATGGCAGGTATGACTGCTTGGGCGATTTTTTCGTCGGGGGAGGATTTACCCTTGTTGAGTTCGTGAATGAGAAAGCTGGGAACCCACTCATCGAAGCGAAACAACAAGACACCTTCCCGGTGAAACTCCTTGTCGATCAACAGGGCGGGAAAAATTGCACCAGCAAGCGGGATATCCTGTCTGCGGCAGGATGCTTGGAGTATCCGCAGGTTGTCTTTTTCCTGCTCTGGCAGCAGGGCCAATACGCCTGCGTACGGATATTCCGCGCGCCAGGACTGCAACAGGGTGTCGAGTGACGTCCTAATCAATGGAAGATGCTGGATTGCATCCTCTCCGCTCTTCAGGCCATCAGTATTCATACTTTCTTCCGTTGCCTTAATCACCCTGAGTCCGCTTAATGACTGAGTCGGCAGTAGTATTTATTTAAGTAGTATGAAACACGATTTCATACTTCGCGATCTTGGCCGTGTCCTTTTTCAGGACCACGCGCCTATACACAAGATCAAGACTGTCATCCGCGAGACGCACTGCGAGTCTATGAAAGTGATTGCCAGAATTGAGATCCGATGTTAGGCAAAAGATCCTACCATAAATGTGGGTAATTAATGTGAAATCATGAAATAGATCCGTAGGAAAAATAGTAGACAGCAGTGGCAGGGCAATGCCGCCCAACCCGGCGGGTGTGAATCCCCCCCCGGGTAACCACCAGCCACGGGGACGCTATCGAGCCATGCCGTCAGTCGGGTGAGGTGAACATCTCTGGCTCAAATTCAGCCTTGTCCAGTATTGAAATGGTGAACGAATCTACCAACCGGTTCCAATTATCTTGCTGCCGGCATATGAGCAGGATCAGCCGACCTCGGATTTGGCGTGCTCCAGGCGACACCAAGCCGCCAGGGTAGAGGCAACCGTGGCGGCTTGAAGGAGGCCTAATGGCTGCTGAGGTGATGCATTATTGAAAACCTTACTGATGTTGTTCGGGTCGACATCCAGCAGATGATCACGTAACGCTGTAAGCTTGGATTGAGCCAGACTTGCATCGCCAGTCACTCGGTAGACAGACAGGGCATAATGACCCAGCAGCCAGTCATCATCGGGGTCTGGTTGAAGGCCATGCTCCCTTCTCTTGACATCCGCCACATCGGGAAGCTGGTTATTACTATATTGAGATTCCTGGCTGAGCAGCTCATGGGTAGTAGACAGTGCGCTGCCAACGGATTCCACAACATCGGTCTGATCCGTTGGGTCGAGAGGTGAGTATGGCAGGGAAACCGCAAGGATCTGGTGTAGCCGCAGGCTGGGATCGTTACCATCAGGGCCATCGATCAGATCCATCAGGCCCCGGCCGTCATCCATGAGATAGCGTTGGAAGCTGTCACCTGCCCGGACTGCGAGGGTGGTATAGGGGTTTGGCTCCATGCCGTTCAGTTTCGCCAGTTCCGCCATTGTCATCAGGGCGTTGTACCATAGAGCGTTAAGTTCCACGGGCTTGCCGATAAGCACCCGGTTGCCCTGTTTTACATCCTGCCATATGGATTGAGCGCCAGCTTCACCCTTTCGTAGTAGACCGTCTTGCGGGTCTGCACCGACACCCTGTTGGCTGCCGTCTTTGAAGGCATCGATTATCCCTTTCAGTATAGGGAAGTGCTCTCGCAGAGAGATGGAATCACCACTTGCAATGACATAGGCGCACCATGCCTCAATGTACCAGAGTAGGGCCTCCGCTCTGTTGCACCTGGGAAGCGTCTCTTTTTCGGCGAAGTCGCTGGAGAACCTGCCGCCATCGATGAAAGAGGCGTAACTAACCAGGATATCGCGGGCCTGCTTATAACGATGGGTGTAGAGTGCCAAGCCGGGTAGTGCGATCATGATTGTTCGTACGCAATCACTGAACCATGGATAACCGCCGTGCAGGGACGCACAAGTGTCGCGGGCGAAGGATGCGCAGGAGCGACCGCCGTTAATTGATTTTGTATCCGGCGTCTGGGGCAGCGACTGGTCGATAAGAAAGCTGTCTGCGGCCAGGATGAGCTGATCGATCCAGGGTGGGGCACGTAGACACTCGGCAGACTGGATCTTGGTACGCTTCAACAGCTGGCGGTCGTGTCGCTGTCGGTGCTCAAGGGCCTCAGCATAGTAAAGCGGAGGTTCTTCCTCCAGGGTGGCGACAAAGCCGACCCACTCACCGGTCGACAGTGGCAGTTTGACCTGGCCGACACAGATGAGGTTGTGCTGATCTGATGGATTGCGCCCATCTTTGTCCGAAAGGCTGACAGGCTTGAACCAGGTCCGTTCCGGATGCATCACACCACAGCGGGTAAGAAATCGCAGCGGTCTCGATTCACCCATGAATAGTTCCAATTTAGTTTGATTGGCCTGAATGACGGGAGCCATACTGTTTTTTCGTGAGTGTTCCGAAGCATAACGGACCTTGACCCATAGACTTACCCAGAGGCTTATTTCCTCCATCTCCGCATGTCCTGACAAAAAGCGGTAGGCGATACAGGTGGTATTTGCCCCGGGCTGCATCCAGATGCGCTTCTCGATGCGCCGTTCACCAATGGCATAACACCAGACCGGCATACGACCATCGAGGTGGAACGATTCGATCTGCGGATGTTCCTGTGGTTCCACCCGCTCATCCTCCAGACTTTGGGTGGAGAGTGGCCAGCGCTGCTGACCGGCAGCCAGTGTGGCGTCAGCCCTGGCAAAGGTTACAACGGGTTGGAAGGGCGGAGAATTGGGTGCTATCAACAGGCCGTGGTAGCTCTGTGTCGGTGTGCCGGCGATGGTGCCCGCGGCGTAGCTGCCGAGCCCATTGCTTATCCACCACTCCCGATGCTCTGCCTGAGCCAGATCGCTACAGACTTCCTGGCCGAACCGAATGAGTTGGGGCAGGGCTTGTTCCACCTCTTTTGTTCTCCTGAGTGATGACGGCGTGGATAGACTGTTGTCTTTACTCGGCGGGACGGTTTGGCGCTTGGGGTTCACTTCCTTGCATCGTTCAGGCTCCAATTATAGTCCAGGAACGCCAATCGATAGTCACCGCGCTCGATGCGCCGTCGATCATCGTTGGAATCCGTCAGCAGTCCAGCATATCGGGTGAACAGGGATGGCAGGGAGGTAAGGCCTTGGTGGCCCTGTTCAAAGTCATCCCCGTACCAGTCGAAGAT
>JBDLIF010000163.1:0-6204 GCA_039714955.1 Pseudomonadota bacterium
GGTGCGCAGGTAGTAGTGGCGTACCATGCCATTGAAGTTGAAGGGGGAGGCGGTACCCACATAGGATTGTAGGGCGGTCACCTCCGGCAGGCTACGCAGCACCTCGACCAGTTTCAGGGTGGTGTTGGCGGTGACCGGCAGGGCGGTGCCCTCGGGCAGGTTGATCGCCACGTTGAATTCCGGCTTGTTGTCGAAGGGCAGCATCTTCACTGTCACCGCCTTGAAATAGAACAGGGAGCAGGCGATAAAGAAGGCGGCGACAATAGTACCGAGGAAGATCCAGGCGAGTCGGCGGTTGCTGATCAGGGGATTGATGATCGGCTGGTAGATATTGCCAATCGCCTGCTGAATCCGGTGTTCTTTTCTCTCAGCCCGTTTCAGACTGTCCAGCCTGGGCCGCAGCAGGTGGGCGAACCAGGGTGTGAAGACGAAGGCGGCAAACAGGGAGAAGAGCATCGCCACCGAGCCGAACAGGGGGATGGGGAACATATAGGGCCCCATCATGCCACTGACAAAACCCATCGGCAGCAGGGCGGCCAGCACGGCGAGGGTGGCGACGATGGTTGGATTGCCCACCTCCCGTACCGCATCGATGGCGATCTCCTTGCTGGTGTAGTCGTCATGCAGCCAGCGGCGAAAGATGTTCTCCACCACCACGGTGGCATCGTCCACCAGGATGCCGATGGCGAAGATCAGGGCAAACAGGCTGACCCGGTTGATGGTGTAGCCCAGGGCCCAGGAGGACCAGATGGCGATCAGGATCACCACCGGGATGATGGTGATCACCACCAGGGCAGGGCGTCCGCCGATGGTGAGCCAGCTCAGGATGCTCACCGCGATGGTGGCGCCCAGCAGTGAGAACAGCAGCTCGTTGACCTTGTCGTTGGCGGTCTTGCCGTAGTTGCGGGTGATGCTGGCCTGGACATTGTCGGGAATCAGTCTGCCTTTGAGACCGTCGAGCTTATGCAGTATGGCGTCCGCGACGGTGACACCGTTGGTGCCCTCTTTCTTGGCAATGGCGAGGGTGACCGCGGCGGCTCCCTCGGTGACAGGCCGGTCCGTCCCGTCGGCGGGTCCGCTGTAGTAGTTCACCAGCTGGTGTGTCTCCTCCGCACCGTCGATGACATTCGCTACGTCATGCACGTAGATGGGTTTGCCGAAGCGGCTGCCCACCACCAGCCGGGAGACCTCCGCCGCGTTCTTCAGGAAGTGGCCGCCGGTCACGGTGAAGTGGGTGTCGCTGATCTCCATGGAACCGGCGGCCTTTTCGATATTCGCGCCCTGGATGGCGCCGGCAACCTGATCCAGGCTGATGCCGTGGCCGGCCAGCCTCTCTGGCAGGACCTCGATGCGTACCTGCAGTGCGCGGCCCCCGACGATGAAGCCCTGTCCGGTATCGGGTACCTCCTTGAGGCGTTGCAACACATCCGCGGCCAGGGTACGCAGGTTGGCATCGTCCAGTTCATGGGACCAGAGGGTGACGGTGACCACCGGCACATCGTCGATCCCCTTGGGTTTTACCAGCGGCATGGCCACCCCGGGAGGGATCTTGTCCAGGTTGGACTGGAGTTTGTCGTGAACCTTGACGATGGAGGGGCCGAGTTCCTCGCCTACCTCGAAGCGCGCGGTGACTATGCCCTGTTCGTGTTCGCTGGCCGAGTAGATGTGCTTGATGCCCGGGATCTCGCTCATCATGCGTTCCAGGGGGTCGATCGCCAGGCTGGCTACCTGTTCGGGTGAGGCGCCCGGATAGCTGATGAAGATATCGATCATGGGAACCAGGATCTCCGGGTCCTCCTGCCTGGGGGCGAAGATCAGCCCCAGGATGCCCACGAACATGCTGGCCAACAACAGGAGAGGGGAGAGGGGGGAGTCGATGAAGCTACGCGCGATGCCACCGGCCAGACCCAGTGGCGGTTCCGCTACATGCTGAAGGGCGGCATGCGTCAGGGCGGGCCGGCGTGAACGGAATTTCGGGGGCGTCTTTGCCATTTACGGTTCCCTATTCCCCTGAGAAAAACAACGCGTCTATGGGTATATTATAGTCTGTTGATAGACGGGCTTGATTAAGTTCATGGGAGATGGGTAAATGTATCAATCCCAACCCTCCTGGAGCTATGCTTCTTAATGAATCCGATATGATCTGGAGCGATTGATATGTGGGAAATCAAACATAAAGAGACCGGTGAAGTGCTGGCAACCATCGATGTGGATAGCTTGAGAGGGGCCGATCTGCGGGAGATGTGTCTGGAGGAGGCTGATCTGAGCAACCAGGACCTTGCCTGTGCCCGACTGAATGCGGCGGAATTGGCGGGGGCCGATTTGAGCAATACCAATCTCCAGGGAGCCACGCTTTGTGGTGCGCATCTCGATCAAGCTAACCTGAGGGGGGCCAACCTGACTCATGCGCGTATCGGCAGTAATATCCATGCGAATGCCGCGATCCTGGATGGGGCGGATCTATCAGGGGCGGATCTCAGTTTTTCAGATCTGCGCCATGCCCGTCTGGCAAAGGCCAATCTTTCCGCCACTACCCTGACCCGCGCCGATTTCTGCGAGGCCGGTCTGCAGGAGTGCAATCTCTCTCATGCCATCGCTCACGATGCGCTCTTCATCCGGGCCAAGATGCGTCAGGCAGATCTCTCCGGGGCTGATTTCCGCGACTGCCACCTGAATGATGCCAATCTGATGGGGGCCAATCTGAGCGGGATCAATCTGGAGAGTAAGCATGAGGGGGGGTTCAGCGCCATCAATCTGGCGAAGCTGGAGGGGGCCAATCTCTCGGGCGCCCATCTCCACAACATCTCCGCGGAGGATTGCGATATGCGCCGTGCCGATCTGAGCAATGCCGACCTCTCTGATGCGGTGCTGGGAGGGTCGGTGCTGCGTAGCGCGATTGTTACCAACGCCAACTTCGAGGGGGTGGAACTGGCCTCGGTGACCATCGATTTCGCCAACTTTTCCAAGGCGCTGAACGCGGATATCCCTTCATTTAAGAAGAATTACCGCTAGCACTGTTCCCAGGGCAGGCCATGGAAGCGCCAGCCACCCAGGGTGCTGCGCTGGTGGTTGTCATCCAGATCCCCTTCAAAGCCCTCATCGATATGAAAGACGCGGATGAAGCCACCCTCGAGCAGGGCCTTGCCCGCTTCCAGTGAGCGTTTGCCGCTGCGGCAGATCAGAATCACCGGGGCGCAGCCCTCGTCGATGGTGCAGATGCTGCCACCCAGCATCAGCTTACGGATGTCGGTGACGAATTCCGGATTGACGGTCCAGTCCGGTTCGTCGATCCAGGGGATGTGGACAGCCCCCTTGGGATGACCGACAAACAGGAATTCCATACTGGAGCGGATATCCACCAGGACGGTTCTTGGGTCGTCCTCCATCATCTGCATGGCTTGTTGAGGAGTGAGGTCGTGGAGGAGTGCTTCTGACATTGTCTGTTCCTTTGGTGATGAAATCTGGTTTTTTATTGTCACTCTCCATGGTAGTGGTTTTTTTGCTGATGGCAACTCCCCGTCTTGGGATTGTCGGGTGTAGAATTCGGAACTATGGAAGCACGTATCATTAGTGGAATATTACGCCTGTTCGCGTTGCTGCCGCTTGCATGGTTGCATCGGCTGGGCAGGCTGATCGGCAAGTTGTTTATCCTGATTCCAAACCGCGAGCGCCGGATTGCCGAAATCAATCTCGCGCTCTGTTTTCCGGAATTGTCTGAAACCGACAGGGTGCAGTTACGCAATCGCAGTCTGGAAGAGGCTGGACGTACCCTCACTGAGATGGCGGCGGTCTGGTATTGGCCGATTGAGCGGGTGATGGGGCTGATACAAAAGGTCTCCGGCAAGGAGTGTTTATCCAGGCAGCCTGAGCAGGGGTTGATTGTGTTGTCTCCTCATCTGGGGTGTTGGGAGATCGCTGGGCTCTATGTGGCCAGTCAGGAGGCCATTACTTCGCTCTATCGTCCTCCCAGGAAACAGCTGCTCGAACCTATCATCAAAAGTGCCCGTGAGCGCAGTGGGGCCGAGCTGGTACCGACCGACAGCGCCGGAGTCAAGCGACTCTACAGGGCCCTGCAGACGGGTGGCGCCACCGGGATTCTGCCCGACCAGCAACCCAATTCCCGCAAGGGGGCGGTGTTTGCCCCGTTTTTTGGCGTCCCCGCCTTGACCATGCTGCTGGTGAATCGGCTGGTAGCCAAGACCGGTGCCCGGGTAGTCTTCTGTTTTGCGCAACGGCTACCGGCTGGTCGTGGATACCATATTCACTTTCTGCCTGCGCCCGCGGGTATCGACTCTCCTGACCCGCGGATCGCGGCAGCTGCCCTGAATCAAGGCGTAGAGTCCTGTGTTCGGCAACAACCGGAGCAGTATCAGTGGTCCTACAAACGTTTCAAGGACCAGCCTGATGGGCACTCCTCGCCCTATAAATAGGTTCTAATTCAGAAGCTCCATGCAACAGCCGAATTAAAGTGCTATTCAACTCAGCCGCTACAAAACGAAATATGCAAATGTTTCATGAGGGGTGGCATGAGTAGGGATGGATGGGGTTTGCAGGTCGCTCTGTTAATGGCCTTATTTTGGCAGGTTTCCCTGCCGGCATGGCCACAGCCTGTTGTTGAGACAAAGGCGGATGTGCGGGTGCTGATCGATGTGTCCGGCAGCATGAAGCAGAACGATCCACATAATCTGCGGCGTCCGGCGCTGCGTCTGTTGGTGGGTCTACTGCCCCAGGATACCCGGGCCGGGGTCTGGACCTTTGCTCAGTATGTCAATATGCAGACCCCTTTGGGTCAGGTGGACGATGTCTGGAAACGCACCGCCCGCGAGAGCTCGAAAAAGATTGGCTCTCCTGGGCAGTTTACCAATATTGAACAGGCCCTGAACCGCTCGACCGAGGATTGGAGTGGTCCTCCCACCTTGTTCCGCCGTAGCCTGATCCTGCTGACCGACGGGATGGTGGATATCTCGCGGAGCAAGACAATAAATCAGGCATCCCGCCAGCGGATCTTGCAGCAGATCCTGCCACGTCTGCAGCAGTTGGGTGTCGCTGTGCATACGATAGCCTTGTCCAACAATGCCGATCATGAACTGCTGCATGAACTGGCGAGGTCGAGCGGCGGCTGGTACGAGCAGGTGGAAGATTCAGCTCAGTTACAGAAGGTCTTTCTGCGTATCTTCGAAAAGGTTGGCAAGCCCGACACCCTGCCTTTGAAAGACAACCGATTCACCGTCGATGCCAGTGTTACTGAGGCCACTGTGTTGGTCTTTCGTAAGCCAGATGCACAACAAACCCAGCTGGTACCACCGGATGGCGAACCATTTGGTATGGATGATGCGCCGCGATCAATCAATTGGCATCGTGATAAGGGTTACGACATGCTGACCATCAGTGACCCACGGCCAGGTGAGTGGAAGATTCGTGCCGAGGTGGACCCGGATAACCGGGTCATGGTGGTGACCGATCTGAAAATGCAGAGTTCCGAGCTGCCCAGCCGTTTGATTCAGGGGCAATCCTTGCCCTTTGAAGTGAGCTTTACCGACCATGGCAGGTTGATTAGCAGAAAGGATTTTTTGCAGCTGGTGACGGTCAAGGCGATCCGGCGGGATGAAGCGGGTGAGTCTGGACCGAATCCGCTGATGGATGATGGCAGTGGCGGCGACGTAAAACCGGGAGACGGTATCTTCTCGATGCAGTTTGAGGGTGGAGATCTCGAGAGAGGCATGGGGGAGTTGGTGATCAATGCCGAAGGCCAAACCTTTGTGCGGGAAAAACGCTATACCTACGAGGTGGTGCCGCCGGTCAAGGTAGGGGCTGAGCCAGGTGAGAAGGGTACGCTGTTGAATATTTTTATCACGCCGGATGAGCAGCTGGTGGATGGTGCAACGCTCCAGACGGATATCTGGTGGGAGGATGCCAGTGGACAGCAGTCTCCCTTGGTATTGACACAGGATGCCAATGGGGTCAGCCAGGGGATGATGGATATTATGAGTTTTACCGGTATCAGAAAGATCTTTATTAAAGCCATAGGCAAGACCCGGACAGGAGAATCGCTGGAATTCCTGGGTAGTCCGCTAGAAGTGGAGGGACTGAAGCAACCGGTGGTGGGTAAACCCGTGCAAGCCAAACCTGAACCGCTGCCACCAACAGAGGAGCCCAGTCCGGAGCCGGTATCTGAGTCTCAACCGGAGGATGCCGGTCAGCTGG
>JBDLIF010000164.1:0-6203 GCA_039714955.1 Pseudomonadota bacterium
CGAAGCATACCCCATTCGAGGATATCGCCAGGCAGATCGAACCCCTGATCGATGGGAAGAAGGCAAGGGCCACCACGGCCAAGGCAGCCGATCGACCGGTGACATTCAATGTCTCCAAGGCGCTGAATGGGGTTGCCGCCCTGCTCAAGGGCTTCTCTTCAAGCTATTCCGCGGCCCCGGTGTTTGGGGCCACGAGCGGTGCGGCGACTTCGGCACAGCCGGATGAGCAGCCGCAGGAGATCCATCCCTGGTATCGGCTGGAAATCGATCAGGTGCTTGAACGATTGGAAGTGCCAGGGCTGGGCCTGAGTGGAAGCGAGGCACTCCAGCGCCTGCAACGCTACGGCGAGAACAGCCTTGCTGCAGGCCAGCGCCGCCCGGATCTCATCATCTTCATGGAACAGTTTCTCAGTGCGCCGGTGGGCATGCTTGGCGCCTCCGCGGTGATCTCGATCCTGACCGGTGGCACCATAGATGCGGCGGTGATCCTGGGGGTAGTGTTGATCAACGCGGTGATCGGTTTTGTTACCGAGCGCCAGGCGGAAAAGACCATCAGTTCACTCGCCAAGACCGGGGTCAGTGAAGTGACCGTGCTGCGTGACGACATGGAGAGTCTGATCCCCGTGGAGCACATCGTGCCAGGGGATATCCTGCTGCTGGTGCCCGGCAGTTATATCGCGGCGGATATCCGCTTGCTGAAGTCGCACCGTTTGAGCGTGGATGAATCGGCCCTGACCGGCGAGAGCATGCCGGTTGCCAAGGACCACAATTTTCTTGCTCCCGAAGACACGGCGTTGGGGGATCGCACCAACATGGCCTATATGGGGACCCACGTGACCGGCGGCAATGGACGTGGCGTGGTGATCGCCACCGCCAAGGCCACGGAACTGGGGCAGATTCAGACCCTGGTGGGTGAGGCCGAGGCTCCCGAGACCCCCATGCAGCGGCAGCTGGATCAGATGGGTACCAGGCTGGCCCTGCTCAGTGGTGTGGTCTGTGCCGGGGTCTTCGTGGTGGGTATTCTGCGCGGTTATGGCTGGCTGGAGATGCTCAAGTCATCGGTCTCCCTGGCGGTGGCGGCGGTGCCGGAAGGTCTGCCGGCGGTGGCGACCACCACCCTGGCCATGGGTATCGCCGAGATGCGCAAGCGCAATGTGGCGGTCAGACACCTCGATGCGGTGGAATCCCTGGGCTCGGTGCAGGTCTTCTGCATGGACAAGACCGGTACCCTGACCATGAATCGCATGGCGGTGGTGGCGGTGCATAGTGGTGAGTTCAGCTACGGGGTGACCGAGGGCATCTTCCGGCGTGATGACGGGGCCGTCGACCCGGTTGGCCGCGACGAGCTGGTGCGCCTGATGCAGATCGTCTCGCTCTGTAGTGAGAGCGAGATCGTCGGCAACCAGGAGCATTACGAACTGGATGGCTCTCCCACCGAGAGTGCACTGGTGGATCTGGCCCTCAACGCCGGTATCGACGTGCAGGCACTGCGCACTGAACATCCCCTGCTGCATACCCGCTATCGTGCCGAAGGACGGCCCTTCATGAGCACCCTGCATCCCTATAAAAACGGCAAACACCTGCTGGCGGTAAAGGGCAGTCCCGCGGAGCTGCTCGCCTTGTGCGGCTATCAGGTCAAGGAGGGCAAAAGGATCAGGCTGACCGCCGAGGCGCGCCGCGGGATCATTAATGAGAATGAACGCATGGCGGGGAATGCCTTGCGTGTTCTGGGCGCGGCCTACCGGGAACTCGATGAGGGGAAGATGCCCGCCAGAACCTCGGGCCTGACCTGGCTGGGCCTGGCCGGTATGGCCGACCCCATGCGCACCGGCATGGACCAGCTGATCGATCAGTACCATCAGGCCGGCATCGAAACCATCATGATCACCGGTGATCAGAGCGCCACCGCCCAGGCGATTGGTGAACAGCTGGGGTTGAGTGGTGGCAGACCCCTCAAGGTGCTCGAGTCCAATGAGCTGGAGAACATGGATCCGGAACTGCTGGCGGGATTGGCCAAGAATGTCCATGTCTTCGCCCGGGTCAGCCCGGCGCATAAGCTCAAGATCGTGCGCGCCCTGCAGGAAGCCGGTTATGTGGTGGCCATGACCGGTGACGGCATCAACGACGGCCCTGCCTTGAAGGCGGCCGACGTGGGTGTGGCCATGGGGGGCGGCGGTACCAATGTGGCCCGGGATGTGTCGGATGTGGTGCTGGAGGACGACAATCTGCACACCATGACCGCGGCGGTGGAACAGGGGCGCACCATCTACGGCAACATCCGTAAGATGATCCATTTCATGGTCTCGACCAATCTGACCGAGATCGAGGTCATGTTGGCGGGGATCGCCATGGGCTGGGGTGAGCCGCTGAACCCGATGCAGCTGCTCTGGATCAACCTGGTGACGGATATCTTTCCCGGTCTGGCGCTCGCCCTCGAGCCGGCTGAGCCTGGCGTCATGCAACGACCGCCGCGCGACCCGGATGAGGCCATCATCGAGGGCCAGGATCTGAAGCGCATGACCTTTGAATCCGGCATCATCGGTGTGGGCACCCTGGGTGCCTTTCTCTATGGCATGCGCCGATACGGTCTGGGAGCGCAGGCCAGTACCCTGGCATTCAATACCCTGGTGTTCAATGAACTGGCCCATGCGTTCAGTTCGCGCTCCTCCCAGCGTAATGTCTTTGGGGGGCAGGAGCTCTCCTCCAATCCCCATCTGATCAGGGCCATCCTGGGTATGGGTGGGTTGCAGGCGCTGGTGAGCATCTTGCCGGGCGCCAGGCGGTTGTTGGGGACCTCGCCGCTCAATCCGGTGGACCTGTTGGTGATAGCGGCTGGTGTGATCTTGCCCCTGATCGTCAATGAGGCCTCCAAGCCGGCCCCGCGGCCAGGGGGGGAGGGCGATGAGGGTACGCCTGCAGCGGAGGGGCAAGAGAGGTCAGTGGATATGGAGAACACAGCGTGAACGACAATTTTATCTTTACCTCGGAGTCCAGCACCGCGGGGCACCCGGACAAACTCTGCGATCAGGTGAGTGACGCCATCGTCGACCATTTCCTGATCCAGGATCACTACTCGAAGATCGTGGCCGAGTGTGCGGTATCGAGTGGCGTGATGTTCATCTCCGCCCACTACGCCTCCAAGGCAAAACTCGATATCCCCGAGGTGGCCCGTGAGGTGATTCGCGGTATTGGTTATCCGAAGGCGGTCTTCGATGCCGATGCCTGCACCATCATGACCAGCTTCATGGATCACACGGTAAGCGCCTACTCACCGGTGGATCTCGAGGAGCTGGATGACAAACAGATCGATAAGATTACGGCCAAACATCAGGTCACTCTCTTTGGCTATGCCTGCGATCAGACCCCGGCCCTGATACCTCTGCCGATCTGGCTCTCCCATCGACTCGCCGAGCGGCTCGCCTCCGCCAAGGTGGTGAAACGGCTGCCCTATCTGTTGCCGGACGGCAAGAGCCAGGTGGGCATAGAGTATAAGAATGGCAACCCGGAGCGGATTCATAGCATCACCCTGGTGGCCAGCCAGACCGAGGAGACGGCGGCCAATCTGGATCAGTTGAGGGATGATTTGATCAAGGAGGTGGTACAGCCGGTGCTCAAGACGGAGGCCTTCAAGCCGGACAGTGAAACGCTGATCTTCGTCAATCCGGAAGGGCCGCTCATCGGCGGAGGGCCGGCTGCCCACTCAGGTCTGACCGGGCGCAAGACCGGGATGGATACCTATGGCGAGTACGCCCGTCACAGCGGTGCCGCGCTGAGTGGCAAGGATCCGCTGCGCATCGATCGGGTGGGTGCCTATGCGGCGCGCTATGCGGCCAAGCATGTGGTGGCGGCTGGCCTGGCCAGGGAGTGCGAGGTTCAGCTGAGCTATTCGATTGGCAGCGCCGCTCCGGTCAGTCTGCGGGTACGAACCTTCGGCTCGGGTGAGGTGGATGACCGGAAACTGACCGAGCGGGTCGGCGAGATTTTTGATTTCCGGCTGGGCGGTATCGTGCGGGATTTTCGTCTCCAGCGACTATCGGCGGAGAGGGCCGAGGGTTTTTACCGAAAACTGGCGGTTTATGGGCACATGGGCCGAATCGATCTGCAACCACCCTGGGAGCAGACCGACAAGGTCGATGCATTGAAATAGTCGGTGGGTGAGTAATGTGAATCAGATTACACTATGAATCTGAGGATATTGACCTATAATTAAGAAAAGTCTAATATACTAATCAATCTATCCTATGCAGTGAGTAAGGTGAATGATATGACTATTTTTACCTGTAAGTCGATGAGATCCGCGGTCATTACCTCAGCGGTATTGTTGGTGATAGGGACGATCCTGTTATCACCCGTGGTCTTTATGTCAAAACCCCTGCCGGCTTTCCTGGTCCCTCTGGTCTATCCGGGCTTCGCTACGCTGGTGATGAGTCCGCTGGTACTGTTGGTGGCGGCCTTGGCGTCATTGGTTCCGTCAGTCAACGAGCGCCTGCAGAATTGTCAGCACTGATGAGAGGTTGGCTGGTCCCTCGATACCCGCCCCTGGCGGGGTGTCGAGGCGTTCTGATGTTGAGCCAAGCCCGCTAGACTCACCCGGATTGTCAATGCTCGCACTTGTCCATTTTTTCCTTTGCACCGGGTAGTACGCTCAGCAGGAAGGTTGCTGTCAGTATCAATGGGGCAAAGAGCAGCAGCAGCAGGCCTGCGAACATGACGATATGCTGCATGTAGAAGATCTCTGGCACTATCTTGGTGCCCGCCAGAATCATCAGGATTCCCGCGAAAAAAAAGATCGCAGTGACAACTACACCTTCGCGCATTGTCTTACAGCCAATTTTCAGAAGATTCATAGAGTTAAAACCCAATTGAATAATGGCCAAGTCAGTTTGGCCAGTTGATGTTGCTGATAGTTTAGACCTTACTCTTCTAAGAGTTTATCCGCTGTTCCGGGTGCTAGGTCAAACTCCTGTTCTATCATCCGATTCCACTCATGACGCTTGAAGACACTCTTCGCGGGAACTTTTTTGTGGACCAGGTTGTAGTGGCATTCGATACAGGTTTTATCCTTGGCGTCCTCCTGGTGGATCAACAGGGTATCCGGACGGGTACCGTAGATGGCCTCTTTGACATGACAGCGTTTGCAGGTGGCCGAATTGCGTTTCTTGAACCATTCCCGTGCGGCAAATGCCGCCTCTGGCAGGTGCAGGGCATTGATCACCGGGTCGTCGTAATTGGGGCCAAAGATTTGATTGAACAGGTCCTTGCCGCCTACGAAGTGGTCCCAGGTGGCGGCAAGCACCCCTTCCGACACATGACAGTCACCACAGCTTGGGCGCACACCCGAATCGGGCCGGTAGTGGGCCGATTCGCGATAGGGTTCAGCCGCAATCTCCATTGAGTGGCAGGTGGTGCAGAATTCCTCTGTACTGGTGAAATGATCGAATTCAATGAGGAACAGCATGAAGCCAATCCCGGCCAATCCGCCCAGCAGCAATGCGTACAGCACATGGCGAGTGATGAAGAGTGGCATGCTGAGCTTAATCATGACTGGGCCTTCCTATGCCATAGCCAAGCGCAGGATTGGAGTTGCTAGGGTTGTTCAGCCAGCTGTGCTGCTCCAGGCTGGTTACATGCTCCTCAATCAGGGCATCTGCCTTCTCCTCGCCCGCCAGCTCGCGCACCTGAGGTAAAAACTGGCCGTAGAAATTCTGCGCAACCCGATGCATGCCTTCCCACCAGGCCAGGTTTGGGCTCATCATGGCGGCGCCGTGTCTCGCCCGGGTTCCTTCATCGTGCCAGAGCCGCCAATAGGTAAACTCGAGCGGCTCATCAAAGGGCGCCGGGGTGAGCAGATCCATATCGTATAAGGCATCCATGATGGCTTGAGCCGGTATGCCAAATTTTTCATTGTAGAGCTCGATGACATCATCGAACTGCTTCATGAAGCCTTTGATGAATCCCTTGCCGTGGCACTCGAGACAGACCTTGCTCATGATCTGGCGGCGTCTTTTCGGATCCGCGACGGCCTTTACCTTGCCCATGCTGCCATCCAGCTTGCTCAATTCACTGCCGCGTCGGGGGGCGGGCTGGGATTCGGGGAGTTCTCTACGGTCGCCATCGTCAAAGATCACCAGATGTTGTCTTTCCGACACCGGGCGATTGAGGCTCCATGCATCCCGCATGCCCACATCGTGACTCGCCTTGAC
>JBDLIF010000165.1:0-6112 GCA_039714955.1 Pseudomonadota bacterium
GGTTCACAAGAGGTGCCCGAATTGGTCCACGTTAAGGCGGCGCTTCCAGCAACCAATGTAGGTGTGTTGACGGTTGTCAAATTAACGCCTGCAGTAGTGGTGGCGCCGGTAGTAATGGTTATGATGCCGTCTGTCACAGAGGTTATGGCAGTAATATTATCTGTGACTACCAGGTTTGGTATTCCGTTAGTACCGCCATTACATCCTAAGAATGTGCCAGTATCTGCATTACACATGGCTATGGTGGCCTTGACGGAAGCGATTTCTACTGCTGAGCCTGCTGCTCTGGTGCGTGAAACATAATCACTGTAGGCAGGGATGGCAATGGCGGCAAGAATACCGATGATAGCCACAACGATCATCAGTTCGATAAGGGTAAAACCAGCTTGTTTTTTCATCAGTAAATTCTCCAGGGTGTATTGGTGACAAGTTTGTCGACCAGGGATTTGGAATCTTTAACCCGTATTTCACCGGGCTTGACTGGGAATGAGCAGACAACGTGCCAAGATGTTGAAATGTGTAATGAGATCCATGCATATGGAATGCTAACTAACTGAAAAAAATGGTATTTAATGAATCGTTTTATCTGATTTGGTTTGATGGGTGAACAGGTTGTGTATGCAGTAAGGCTTTGAAAACCGCTAGGATGTGTCAGATAGTGACAATGGCTGCCACATACTGCTGATTGCGCTTGGTTTATTTGACTCTCATGATGTATCACCAAACCCATTGATCAATGTCACACATCGATTGCATCTTATTCCATTCATCGATGAAATAGCCTGGTTGAGGTAGGTACGGGCTGGATTCAAACTCAAGATGGTTGAAGGAAGAGCAGATGCTATGATGTCCGTCTGTTTTTATTATCGGATGCACATTGAAAGCGCTGCTCAATTATTTTGTCGATCTCTGCCTGTTGCGCGCTGGACCACAGGATCTACCCTCTTCCAAGGTGTTGCTGATTTTGACCACGCTCGCGAATACTGCAGTAGGTGTGGTGATGATCATGGATGCAAGAGGAGGGGGGGGCAACGCGCTGGCCGAAAGTGGTTTTGAGGTGGCATTGATGCTGGCTAGCCTCTATCTTGGTCTGAAGCTACGCAGGCTGCTCCCACGCTTTTACCAGGTAGCCACGGCGTTGATGGGCAGTGGGCTGCTGCTCGGCCTGCTCGCATTGCCACTGGTCAGATGGAGTCAGCGTGCGGAGTCGAGTGAGGCGGGGCTGTTGTTGTTAGTGCTGTTTATCTGGAGCATGGTGGTGATGGGGCACATCCTGCGCCACAGCTTCGACATCAGATTCAACCTGGGGCTGGGGGTAGCGGTGCTCTATACCCTGATGGCCTGGAATCTGACCTATCTGTTTTTTCCGGCGGTGGCCTGATGCATCTGCATATCCTGGGTATCTGCGGGACCTTCATGGGGGGGATCGCCCTGCTGGCAAGGGCGATGGGCCATCGGGTCAGCGGTTCGGATGCCAATGTCTACCCGCCCATGAGCAGCCAGCTGCAGGCCGCTGGCATCGAGCTGATGGAGGGCTACGGTCCGGAGCATCTGCGGCCCGCGCCCGATGTGGTGGTGGTGGGCAATGCCATGTCCCGGGGCAATCCGGCGGTGGAGTATATGCTGGATCAGGGGCTGCCCTATACTTCGGGGCCCCAGTGGCTGGCTGAACATGTACTGCAGGGGCGTTGGGTGCTGGCGGTGGCGGGCACCCACGGCAAGACCAGCACCGCCAGCCTGCTGGCCTGGATACTGGAGGATGCGGGGCTCAAGCCCGGTTTTCTCATCGGCGGGGTGCCGGAGAACTTTGGCGTCTCCGCCCGACTGGGCGAAGCACCCTTCTTCGTGGTGGAGGCGGACGAGTACGACACCGCCTTCTTCGACAAGCGTTCCAAGTTCGTCCACTACCGCCCGCGCACCCTGGTGCTGAACAATCTGGAGTTCGATCACGCCGACATCTTCGACGACCTGGAGATGATCCAGCGGCAGTTTCACCACCTGGTGCGCACGGTCCCCGGCAATGGTCTGATCGTCAGTCCCCTCAACGACGCTAACCTGCTGGAGGTGCTCGATAGGGGCTGCTGGACCCCGGTTGAGTACTTCGATCAGGAACTGGAGGCGGACTGGCATGCGGAGAACCGCCTGCCGGACTGCAGCGAGTTCGATCTGATCTGCGACGATGAACGGGTTGGCCGGGTGAGCTGGGAGCTGATCGGCCGGCACAATCTGGCCAATGCCCTGGCGGCCCTGGCCGCGGCCAGGCATGCCGGGGTGCCCCCCAGAGTGGCGATCGAGGCATTGGCAGGCTTCAAGAATGTCAAACGCCGCATGGAGCTGCGCGGCGAGATCAATGGGGTGCGGGTCTATGATGATTTTGCCCACCATCCGACCGCCATCAAGTCCACCCTGGAGGGTCTGCGCAAGCAGGTGAACGGGGCGCGCATCATTGCGGTGCTCGAGCCCAGATCCAATACCATGAAACGTGGTGTGCATGCGGATCAGCTGGCGGACGCCCTGCGTAGCGCGGATCATGTTTATCTTTATGCACCTCCAGATCTGCCGTGGGATGCCAGAGAGGCACTCTCACCGCTGGGACGGAAGGCCCTGTTGTTGGAGGATACCCAGGCGATCGTCGAACAGCTGGTTGGGATGGCCCGACCGGGGGATCATCTGCTGGTGATGAGCAACGGCGGTTTCGAAGGCATCCACCAGCGACTGCTGGATGCTCTATTAATACAGTCTCGAACATGAACGAACAGCACCCCATCGCCCTTGCAATCACCGGCGCCTCTGGTAGTGCCTATGCATTAAGGTTGCTGGAGTGTCTGATCGGTGCCGGCCGGGAGGTCTATCTGATGATCTCCCAGGCTGGTCGGATCGTACTGAAGATGGAGTCGGGGCTGGAGCTGCCAACTCAACCCGGCGAGGTAGAGGCCTATCTCTCGGATGTCTTCGACGCGGACCCGGATCAGCTGCGGGTGTTCGGCCGGCAACAGTGGCTGGCCCCGGTGGCCAGCGGTTCCAATCCGCCGGAGGCGATGGTGGTCTGTCCCTGCACCACCGGCACCCTCTCCGCCATCGCCTGCGGCGCCAGCAACGATCTGATGGAGCGGGCCGCGGATGTGATGTTGAAGGAGCGACGGAAACTGATCCTGGTGGTGCGGGAGACCCCCTTCTCCGAGATCCACCTGGAGAACATGCTCAAGCTCAGTCGCATGGGGGCGGTGATCATGCCGGCCAATCCCGGCTTCTACTACAACCCGGAGTCGGTCGAGGATCTGGTCAACTTCATGGTGGCTCGTATCCTCGATCACCTCGGTGTTGAGCAGGATCTGTTGCCCCGTTGGGGGGAGTGACGGTGGTACTCTCACCCTGACCCTCGGCAGTTGCTCCTTGACTGGCTCTCGACTGCTTGCTCCCGGCGCAGTCTACCACCTCCATCCCTGGAGGCGTCCCTCAGCGGGGGAGGAGAATTGTTAGAAGGCCTTGACGTAGGCGGCCATCATTGTGCGTTGCTTGTCGCTGAGGTTCGGGAAGCTGGGCATGATGGAGCCACCCTCTTTGAGTGCGGTGGCCATCTCTTCCGGGGAACTCTCCGAACCGGCGATCTTAAACAGAAAACCGAATTTGCCCGCACCATTTTCGCCATGACAGCTTTGGCAGGCGCTGGCGTAGATATTGGCTGCCGACATGCCTTCGGCGGGTGAGAAGTCACTGGGGCCGCCACAGCCGCTGAGCAGAGCGGTAAGGGCTGTGATGGTGGCTATTTGGGGCATCTTGGTCATGGGGTACTCCGGTGTTTAGGCTGAAAAGGCGCGCATATTAACAAAGTTCCATGCCGAGGTAATGCCTGCCTTGATCATTGTATGGGTCTTTTGACCTAGGGTGGGCACCGCCCACCATCGAGAGGATGGATCGAGAGGTATTAGGTGGGCGGTGCCCACCCTAGGTGATTTTTCTGGTATTCAATTAGGGCCAGTTCAATCGGTGATCAGTAGCGGTTTCCGCCGCCCGGTGGGGGTTCGGATATCGAGGCCGGCCAGATCCTCGCGCAGGGTCGCCAGCGCGCTATCGAAGCTGGCTTCGGTCACCGGATAGCTCAGCAGGTTGAGCACCACTGTTTTATGTTGTGACGAGATACTGCCCAGCCAGATCGGTTTATTGCTGCGGTCGAGTTGGAATGGGCTGCGCCACAGCCGTAACACCAGGCGCCCACCATCAGGAAGATGCCTTTCCAGGGCCAGCTGTTCATGCCTGCCGTCATGCACCTGAGGCAGTACAGGTAGCTGCTGCAGTGGAAGGGAAGGGGAGAGCAGGCGCAGGAGGTTTCCCCAGCCCAGCTGTTTGGCCGGCTGCCATCCCCGGTCCTGCAAATGGGATGCAAGTTGGGCCAACTCTCCGCCGAACTGTATGTCCAGTGGATGATCCATGCGTCCACGCGCATCCTCACGGTATTCAGGGAGGTCCGTGGAATCCCCCCTCCGCCAAGACTCCTCAGACAGCTGAATGAGCGGAAGAGCTGGCTGGAACCGGGCCACGGCTTCCCGTTGATAGAGCCAGGCGTCGCTGCCGAGGGTTATCAGAAGTACGGCCGCGGCAGTCAAGGTTAACTGGAATGGATGGGTTTCAGCGCGGACATGGCGATGGTAGGCAATGCCGAGGCCGGAGATCCAGGCGAGACCCAGCAGCAGACTGCCCAGCACGTCGCTGAGCCAGTGGACCCCCAGATAGAGACGTGACAGCCCGATGCCGGCGGTCATGATCGCCACCAGCCCATAACTCACCCAGCGCCAGTCGCGCAGGATGGAACGGGCGATCATCACCGAAAAGAAGCCATACACAGTAACTACTCGAAGTACATGGGCGCTGGGAAAAGACCAGGGGCCGAGGTGCTCGACGCCCGAGTCGGGACGCGGGATGCGCAGGCCGTATTTCAGGAGTACAGGGGCCAGTAGGCCGAACAGGGTCGCCGCCAGCCAGTAACCGGCCGCCCTCCGGTCTCCCCGCAGCAGCAGAAATCCTGCCACCGTACTGGCGAATATCAGGATGACGGAAAGGTCCCCCAGTCGAGTGAAGTGGACCATCAGTTCATCCGCCCAGGGGGAGCGCAGGCTCTGCAGAGAGCTGTAGAGCATGCTATCCAGATTTGCCTCTGTATGGCTGGGAATAGCGCCTGCCACCAGCGCGAAGAGCACCATCGAGAGGATGAGCAGACTGGCTAGTTGAGTGAGGCCCTTGAATTCCGGATGACTCGGATTGGCGAGGGCCTGGGCAATCTCACGCAGGCCCCGGTGGCGGCCACCCCAGCTGAAAATGGCCTGGACGATGCGGCTGGTATAGGGCTGGATGATCCGATAGAACCCATGCACCCCAAGCAACGCCAGCCAGAGGCTCGCCAGTAGAATGAGCAGTAGCAGCACCAGCCGGAGGGCTACCTCGGACGCCAGCTCCAGGGAGGCCCCCAGCACGATACCAGGCAACAGGTAGGCAGGCGCCCAGACCAGGGCGGAGAGCAGGTTGGCGACATAGAAACGCCAGGGTGGCATGCTCAGCATGCCTGCCACCAAGGGGATCACCGCCCGTACCGGGCCGAAGAAGCGGCCGATGGCCACGCTCTTGCCGCCATACTTCTGAAAGAAATCTATGCCCCGTTGCAGGGTTCGAGGGTGGCGGCTGAAGGGCCAGAAACCCCGCAGCTGGGCCTGGAAATGACGCCCCAGCCAGAAGCTCATGCCGTCACCGGCCACCGCCCCCGCCACCGCCCACCAGAACACCGGCCAGAATTCCAGGGCGCCGGTAGCGATCAGGGCGCCGAAGCCGAACATCAGCACCACGCCGGGGACCAGCAGGCCGAGGATCGCCACCGACTCGGAAAAGGCCACCAGAAACACCGCCACCCCGGCCCAGAGGGTATGGATGGAGACCCAGTCCAGCAGCTGATTAAAGAGGTCGGCCATGCTGATCGCTTTGGGGCACAGGTAGAGCGGAAATTACCCCTTCCCCCTTTGGGGGAAGGCTGGGATGGGGGTGAAGGACTAGGTCCTGCTGTTCAGGGTCCCGAACGCCGCACCAGCTGCCTCGATAGTGGCCTGGATATCCGCCTCGGAGTGGA
>JBDLIF010000166.1:0-6046 GCA_039714955.1 Pseudomonadota bacterium
GCACCCCCGACGATCAGCAGGTCGCGGAAGATCACCAGTAGCACCAGCCAGAGTGGAATCAGTCCCAACACACCAAGCACCAGGAAGGAACTCATCAGCAGGGCCTTGTCCGCCAGGGGATCGAGCAGTCCACCCAGGCGGCTCCGCCAGCTGAAACGCTTAGCGAGAAAACCGTCCAGACCATCAGAAAACCCCGCCACCGCAAACAGGATCAGGGCAGCGGAGAACCGTTGTTCAATCAACAACCAGACAACGGGGATGGTCAACAGAATACGCAGAAAACTGATCAGATTGGGGATATCGCGTGGTTTCATGTTAGCGCAAGCGGTAGTCAAGGCTCTCCGCATCCAGTTGCTCCGGTGGTGTTGCGTCAGCACTGACCACTGCATCCGACGTCACCACCGGCTCTAAAACGCCTCCCAGCAGAATACCACGCTCGAGGGCATCTCTCCCCCCCTGCACCTTGGCAATGAAGCTGATCTTTTCAGCGTCCGCCATCAATAGATCGAGTTGTTCGATCATCACCAATGATTGTAGATAGTCCCGGACCAGTACATAGTCCGCCATATGATTCAGTCCAGAGACCCTGACCCGCAGCTTGGCTGTCCCCTTGGCAACATGGCGAGGGGCAAAGCGGGCCGCCAATGCATCCACGGCCCGGTGCAGCCCCTCGCTGACTACGGCGGTTTGATGCTCTCCTCGGGTCTGCCAATTGTTGGCAATATCCGGCTGATAGAGGGTCCAGTCCGCCACCCAATCATTGCCGCCACGTCTGCGCAAACGGCCCACCAGGATGACATCCGGTAGGTAACGATCCGACGCAGCGCGTATATTCTCTTCAAACGCGCCCCACACATCACTCACCTGCAGTCTTGACCGATCCTCCAGATCCATCAGGGGCATCAGGATCGGCAACCCGCGTTCCCTGGCCACATCTTCGAGGGCGCCCCGCAGCTGAGGCTCCAGTTCTGGCTGATAGAGGCTGCGACGCCCCCCCTGCTCCAGGCCGATCCAGATCAGGGTGGAGGGTCTGGCGCCCCCCCACACCGAAAGCCCGCCATCCCGTAACAGCCGATTCACCGCCCGCTCATCGAATCTGACCCAGAGCAGCAGGTCTGGCAATGGCTTATCAGACTCTGTCAGGTCGGTCTGGGGTATTTCCAGCGTTCGATAGCGATACTGCTGAACATAGCGAGGGGCGCTCCTCAGGACCTTTGCCGATGAGACCTGGCCAGATAGGCTGCGCACCCCGGTAACCTTGGCCAGGCTCCGGGCAAAGGCCTTTCGGATCGCCGCTGCCCTGGCTTCAGCCCCATGCCCTGCCACGGGAACCTCCGCCGCATACAGGTCCGTGACACGCTCAGCCTGAGCACTCCCCCAATTGAACAGAAACAGAACGATCCAGAGACCGGTCAGGAACCTGTGGCGTAATTCAGTCATAGTCTATCTTTCAGTTAACGGCGTGCAGTAAAGTTTAGCGCGGGCCCGGGCAGGCTGTCTAAAAATCGCCCACAGATTCCCAACACAGATCCCCTCCACCACTCACCGCCCGAGACAACTTCTGTTAATATTCAACCTCCATCTAAACCCTTTTCCGGAGTCATCTAAAGTGGATCACGAGAGCAACCCCAGTAACGCCCACCAGCTCAGTTACCGGGACGCGGGGGTCGATATCGATGCCGGCAACGAACTCGTCGAGCGCATCAAGCCCATCGTCCAGCAGACCTTCCGACCGGGGGTACTGACCGGCCTGGGGGGCTTTGGGGCGCTTTTCGAGCTGCCGCTGGAACGTTACGCCGAACCGGTACTGGTCTCCGGCACCGATGGAGTGGGCACCAAGCTCAAGCTGGCGCTGGAGTTGGACCGTCACGACACCATCGGTATCGATTTGGTGGCGATGTGCGTGAATGACATCGTGGTGGCGGGCGCCGAACCGCTCTTCTTCCTCGACTACTATGCCACCGGCCAGCTGGATCTGGCGGTAGCCACCGACGTGGTGCGGGGCATAGCCCGCGGTTGTGAACTGGCCGGCGCCGCCCTCACTGGTGGTGAAACGGCTGAGATGCCGGGTATATACCGTAAGGGGGACTACGATCTGGCTGGTTTCTGTGTCGGCATCGCGGAAAAGAGCCGCCTGATCCAGCCCAAGCGGGTCCAGCCCGGGGATGTACTGATCGGACTCGCCTCCTCCGGCCCCCACTCCAACGGCTACTCCCTGATTCGCAAGATTCTGGAGGTCAGTGACGCCAACCTCAACCACCCCATCGGAACCTCCACCCTGGGTGATGCCCTGCTGGCACCCACCCGGATCTATGTGAAGTCGCTGCTCTCCCTGATGTCCGAGGTCGAGATCCACGCCCTGGCCCATATCACCGGCGGAGGTCTGCCGGAAAATCTGCCCCGGGTGCTGCCCGAGGGTTGCAAGGCGGTCATCGACAGTGACTCCTGGCAACTGCCCGAGGTATTCGACTGGCTCCAGCAGCAGGGCAATGTAGCCAATGCCGAAATGCTCCGCACCTTCAATTGTGGCGTGGGCATGCTGGTGTGCGTCGCCGAGGCGGATCTGGAGACCAGTCTAAGACTGCTTGGTGAGGCGGGCGAAACCGCCTGGTGTTTGGGCAGGATCGAGCCATCCGGGCAGCAACAAGCCAGTGTCGAGGTCAATGGCGGACTCGCATGAACGACAGGGGGAAATTACCTCTGGTGGTGTTGATCTCGGGTAGTGGCAGCAATCTGCAGGCGATCATCGATGCCGCAGCCAGCGGCCTGCCGATAGCGATCCGTGCCGTGATCAGCAATCGGTCGGAGGTCCTGGGTCTGACTCGGGCGGAACAGGCCGGTATATCGACCCGTGTCCTGGACCACAAGGCCTTCGCGGACCGGGATGCCTATGAGCGGGCATTGATCGAGCTGATCGACGGTTACCAGCCCGGTCTGGTGATTCTGGCCGGCTTCATGCGCATCCTGACCCCGGCATTCGTGCGTCACTATGCAGGGCGCATGTTCAACATCCACCCCTCCCTGCTACCCAAATTCCGCGGCCTGCACACCCACCAACGTGCCCTGGATGCCGGGGAGACACTGCATGGCGCCAGTGTCCACTTCGTCACCGAAGAGCTGGACGGTGGACCACTGATCGTCCAGGCCCAGGTGCCGGTGCTGCCAGACGATGACGCCGACCGGCTGGCCGCCAGGGTACTGACGCATGAACATCAGATCTACCCACTGGCCATAGGCTGGTTTGCCGAGCAACGCTTAAGGCTGAGTGACTCGGGTGAGGTCATCCTGGACGGTCATCCCCGGCAGCGGCCGGTCATCTTTCAACCCGATCAGGCCATCGCTTGAGACCGGCATGAGCGTACGTCCATCCCGCATGCTCGGACTGCTGGTCCTGGGGATTGGATCCCTCGCTCCCCCGCTGCATGCCGCCGCACCGCTGCAACTCAAACCCTTTGAGGCCGAATTCCAGGTCAAACGTGACGGCATCCCGCTGGGCACCCTGGAACTGCGACTCGCCCTCTCCAGTCCACAGGGATACAAGTACACCAGCCACACCAGACCGGGACCCCTCATCGGCTGGTTGATCTCCGATGAGGTCCAAGAAACCAGTGAAGGCCTTTATGTGGACAAGCAGATCACCCCGTTGACCTATGAATACCGGCAAGGCAGCGGCAAGGTGGAAAAAAAGCATACCCTGCTCAACTTCGACTGGTCCGCCGGTCAGGTATGGACAGAGAGCGAAGGGGTGCGCTGGCCGCAGCCCATTGAGCCGGGCGTCCAGGACAAATTCAGCCAGCAGTTGGCGTTGCGTTTGGACCTGGCGAGTGGAAAAACCCTGATCGGTTATGCGGCGGCCGACGGAGGCAAGATCAAAACCTATCGCTACAAGGTGACCGGGGAAGAGTTCATCAGCGTGCCATACGGACGCGTGAAGTGTCTACGGGTAAGGCGCAGCAAAGAGGCCAAGGCAGCGGACTCCACTATCTGGGTGGCACCCGAACTGGGGTTTTTCCCGGTCAAGATTGAGCGCAGACGTACCTCCGGCCGCTACTCCATGGAGTTGCGGCAACTCAGTTCCGGCGGTTAATCCATGATCCTAGAATCTGCAGTTGACCGCTCCATTCTGATAGTAAGGTACTGTTATGAGAGCAATTAGCGCCGATAAGCTTATTCACCTGCCGGGTGATTCACGCTACGGGGAAGATTGCACGCTTTTGGCGGCGCATATCTGCGTTGCAACTCCTTGGAATAAAATAACTATTCCGCGTCGTTCCGCCTTGATTTGCACCACCAAAAGCGCACACTCTACCCCGTCCAACTGCAGATTCTAGGATGATGACACAACCGCGGCAATCCAAAGCCTTTCCCAGCAGAAGACTGTTAGTCGTTCTGGCCATCTGCCTGGCGGTTTTCCTCACGGTGGACTATTTTGGCTATTTCCATACCGATCCGCTGCAGGGTCTCCAGGGCAAGGCACTGACGCAGCGGATCCACTGGCTTTTCGGCCTGATCTTCCTTCCCTTCGTCCCGCTTGGCCTCTATGTCATCCACTTCGGCTACCGGGTCATCAAAACCGGTGCGTTTCCAGCGTCAGACAGTCGGCGCATCCAGCCAAGCAGATTTCAGCCCGATGGGGCAATGAGATTCAGGGGCTGGGTAATCATAGTGACCGGAATCTGCCTCTGCGGGTTGGCCGTCTATGGCGCCCTGATCTTCCCGCATGAACTGGAGCAGTTACTGAACTCGCCTCAGTGACCAACCCTCACTACATGCAACAGACGGCTCATGACCTTGGTAAACAGGCCGCCGGGGGCGATGGTGATCTGGGCATTTTCGATATCGACCCTGTCCAGCTCGTAGGACGTCACCTCGACGCCCGCCTCCTGGTACATCTCGTGTGAGAGCTTCAGATCATCCGCCCAGCGGGAGAGAAAATCCTCGCTGGGTGAGATGTAGACCACCCGCGCCACCTCCTCCTGGATCAGTTTGGAGGCACAGCGCGGACAGGGAGGATGGGTCACATAGACGGTGCAATCGGTCAGATCCCGCTTGGCGAAGATCATCGCGTTCTCCTCCGCGTGGATGGTGAGATTCAGCTTGCATTCCCGGTTGCCAAGCCGCTCTGCTTTATCCTCCACACCCCTGGCAAAGCCGTTATAGCCCAGGGAGATGATGCGGTTGCCATCCGTGATGACCGCCCCCACCTGGGAGGAGGGGTCCTTACTCCAGGCGGAGATGTGGGCAGCCAGCCCCAGGAAGCGGGTGTCCCATTTGGCGCTCATCAGGCCTGCTTGCCACCATCAGAGGCCTGTTTGACCATCTCCTGCAGTTCACCCTTCTGATGCAGTTCCAGGGTGATGTCACAACCACCAACCAGCTCCCCATTGATATAGAGCTGAGGAAAGGTCGGCCAGTCCGCATAACGGGGCAGGTTCTCGAAGATCTCCGGATCCTGCAGTACATTCACATAGGCAAAGGATACCCCACAATCCTGCAGCGCCGCGGCGGCGCGGGAGGAGAAGCCGCACATGGGAAACTGGGGGGTCCCCTTCATATAGAGCACAATCGGGTTAGCCTCGACCTGTTCGCGAATTCGATCCAATACGTCCATCTGACACCTCTTGATCGGTTTATGATTTCACCGCCAGATGGGTCCGAACCGGCCCAATTCAAGCAGTGAAGGTATAGGGGGAATCTTACCCCCATGGCGGACAGGAAAAAACCCGGATTAGGACGGGCAAATGAACTCAGGATTAACTGCGGGCATGAAAAAGGGGCCTCAAACAGCGAGGCCCCGGAGAGGCGAAACGGTCTTCAGCCGCTTAAGATTCATCCATACATCGTTATTAACTCCTGCTCACTCCTACTTACTCCTCCTCTACTCCACCCCTTCCTCGTGCTGTTGAAACTCAGCCCGGATGTGTTCCGGCACATTGGTGACTGAGATGCTGTGAACCTGAGGCTTCTTGCCCTCCTTCTCAGGCTTGGGCCCAGCCGTGTGAACCGTGGTGACATTGAGGCTGCGGTTGCTCTGGATGATGAGATA
>JBDLIF010000167.1:0-6018 GCA_039714955.1 Pseudomonadota bacterium
TACATCTCGGACCGGCGCCAGCCGGACAAGGCGGTCGACCTGATCGATGAGGCAGGCTCCCGCAAACATATCCGGCTGATCTCCATCCCCCATCCGGTCAAGGAGCTGGAGCAGCAGCGGGCGCGCCTGCTGCGGGACAAGGGTGAACGCTATGGACAACGGGACTATGAGCAGGCCGCCCACCTGCAGATGGAGATTCTGCAGGTGGAACAGCGCCTGGCGGAGGCCCGCCAGGCCTGGCAACGGGAACGAGGAAAAGTGGAGTCCCATGTGACCGACGAGGAGATCGCCGAGGTGGTGGCCAACTGGACCGGCATTCCGGTGGCCCGCATGGTCGAATCGGAGGCGAATAAGCTGTCACGCATGGAGGAGAATCTGCACAAGCGCATTGTCGGCCAGGAGGATGCGGTCACCGCGGTGGCCGATGCGATCCGGCGCAACCGGGCCGGCATCGCCCCAGATCGGCGTCCGATCGGCTCCTTCCTGTTTCTCGGCCCCACTGGGGTGGGCAAGACCGAACTGGCACGGGCCCTGGCGGCCTTTCTGCTGGATGATGAATCCCGCATCATCCGCCTCGATATGTCCGAGTACATGGAGCGGCACGAGGTCTCCAAGATGATCGGTGCGCCACCCGGCTATATCGGCTATGGCGAGGGTGGCCAGCTGACCGAGAAGGTCAGACATAACCCCTATACGGTGGTGCTGCTGGATGAGGTGGAGAAGGCCCACCCGGACGTCTTCAACATGCTGCTGCAGATCCTGGAGGAAGGCCACCTCACCGACGCCCAGGGGCGCACGGTCTCCTTCCGCAACACCATCCTGATCGGCACCTCGAATCTCGGTACCGAAGCCCTCTCTCCGGACAAGCGGCCTATCGGCTTCGTGCAATCCGCCACCCCGGGCTATGAAGAGGCCAAGCATCTGGTGCTTCATGAGGTGAAGAAATTCTTCAAACCGGAATTTCTCAACCGGCTCGACGACGTGATCGTCTTCCACTACCTGGAAAAGGAGCATGTACGCCAGATCGCCGGAATGTTCGTGGAGGAACTCAGGCATCACATGGCGCGGCAGGAGATTCACCTGGAGGTTACCGAACAGACGATCGACAAACTGGCCCAGGATGGCTTCGACCCGGTCTATGGCGCCCGTCCGTTGCGCCGCGAGGTGGAGCGGCAGGTGGAAAACCCGCTGGCCATGAAAATCGTCAAAGGCGAGTGCAGGCAAGGGGACCGGGTCAGGGTCGAACTGCTTGAAGGGGTCATCGTTTTCGACATCCAGCACTCAGCTCTGCGTGGTTAAACCGCCCCAATTCAATCGTCGTTCTGTCCCAGCATTTTGACTGGAAACTGCTGCCAGTATTGATAGCGGGATATGCGCTCATCCCCGAGTTTGAAATCGGCGGGAATGGTGAAGCTGAAGGTCATCAGGTCGACCCAATCCTCCGTTCCGCTCACCCTGGCCTGTAGCAGGCTCCGGTAACTGCCCTGACCCAGCGCCTCCGGGTAGTCGACCGGGACAAAGTCGATGGTCTCATGCTGACTCGGTTTGTCAGGCTCCACGGAGAAAGGCTTCAGCCGGTCACGCTGTTGCTGAATCTGCGGTTCGATCGGCGCCATGCGTTCCCAGGTAAACTCCCTTGCCTTCCATACCGCCTCCCAGGTGATCTGTTGAGCTTCCCATTCTGAGAGCAGGCGAAACTGTTCGATATGGGCGGCCCTATCCCCAAGGTTTTTCAGCCCCAGAGGGAGCCTCAGTTCGTTTTTGAAGGTCAGATCCCTGGCTGGATGCCGCCAGCCATAGACCAATCCATTCCAGCGCAGCATCAGGTTCGCATCGGGAATCTCACTCACCAGCCGATAGGCCGGATGGGAAAAGAGGTTGTCCGCCAGTGAAACCAATTTCCGAGTCGCATCGGTAAACTGGCTGAGTGCCACCAGGCTCGATCCGATGATGATCAGGATCGCGATCAAGGGGTGCCGCTTCAGCCTGGCGGCCAGGCGATCTACCCCGGTCTCATCTTCTCTATTCAAATCTACTCTCCTCTATTCATGTTCGAGAGATTTTAGCGAAACCCAGCATCCTCTTTAACTTTTCCCGGCAATGCACGATATGGTGGAGCGGTTTCTCCACGTCGCCCATCAGCTCCAGCATCTTCTCTTCGTCAAGGTCGAGCATGGAGACAATGCTGATCACCTCCCTTTCATGCGGGTCTTCGGTGGAGTTTATGAGTTCAACGGTGGAGATACCCTCAACATAGCGTTTCTGCATCCAGAAACGCAGTTCCGACTCGGGCACCTGACAGAAACAGTGATGAGGATGCATGACATTGGGGTGCATGTGCATATGTGTAATCATTTTGTTGCGTCCTGGATGGATTGCCGCCCTGCCACAATGGCCGGAGATGTTTTAACTCCTTGTGCAATTATGGACCACGACCGTTCGATTGAAATCCATTGAGCGCATCGGAAGTAGAAAAAATCAACGGTCCGTCTCCCCTCAAGCGGCCCGATCCTGTTATCCTTACCGGCCTTCGAAACACCAGAACCGACGAGAACGATGAAGAGTCAGATCCAGCATTTGGTCTCCGGGGCGCTGCAGTGCCTCGCCAGTGACGGCACGATACCCGCCGATGCAGTGCCAGTCCCGAACATCGAACGCACCCGGGACAGCAAGCATGGGGATTTCGCCACCAATGTCGCCATGGTGCTGGCCAAGGTTGCGCGCAGCCAGCCCCGGCAACTGGCGGAGAGACTGCTGGCCGCGCTGCCGGCATCGGAGCTGGTCGTCCGAGCGGAGATCGCCGGACCCGGCTTCATCAACTTCCATCTCGCGCCCCGTGCCTACCATCAGCTGATCCCCACCATCCTGCAGCAGGGACCTGATTTCGGCCGTAGCGACCTGGGCACGGGCAAGCGGGTGCAGGTGGAGTTCGTCTCCGCCAACCCCACCGGACCACTACATGTAGGGCACGGGCGTGGCGCCGCCTATGGCTCAGTGGTCGCCGATCTGTTGGCAGCGGTGGGCTTCGATGTGCACCGGGAATACTATGTCAATGACGCGGGACGCCAGATGGATATCCTTGGCACCTCGGTCTGGCTGCGCTATCTGGAGCTGTGCGACGAGCAGCTGATCTTCCCCAGCAACGGCTACCGGGGTGACTATGTGTGGGACATCGCCGCCACCCTGCACCGGGATCACGGAGAACAGTATAAGCACAGCGCCGAAGAGTTGTTTGCGGAACTCCCCGCGGACGAACCGGCCGGTGGTGACAAGGAACAGCATATCGACGCCCTCATCGCGCGCGCCAAACAGCTGCTGGGGGACAATCGCTACCGCTTCGTCTTCGAGCTGGGGCTGAACACCATCCTCGACGATATCCGCGACGATCTGGAGCTGTTCGGCACCCACTATGACGAATGGTACTCAGAGCGCAGCCTGACCGAGAGTGGCGCGGTGAACAAGGCCATCGAGCGGCTGCGCAAGGGGGGCTATCTGTATGAGAAGGACGGGGCCCTCTGGTTCAGGTCCAGCGATTTTGGTGATGAGAAGGACCGGGTGGTGGAACGGGAAAACGGCCAGACCACCTACTTCGCCTCGGATATCGCCTACCACATGGATAAGCTGGAGCGGGGTTTCGCCCGGGTCATCGATGTCTGGGGCGCCGACCACCATGGCTATGTGCCACGGGTCAAGGCCGCCCTGCAGGCGCTGGGGGACGACCCGTCCAAACTCGACGTGCTGCTGGTGCAGTTCGCCATCCTCTATCGGGGTGGCGAAAAGGTGCAGATGTCGACCCGCTCCGGCCAGTTCGTCACCCTACGGCAACTGCGCAAGGAGGTGGGCGCGGACGCCGCCCGCTTTTTCTACGTGATGCGCAAGTGTGAACAGCACCTGGACTTCGACCTGGATCTAGCCAAATCCCAGTCCAGCGACAACCCGGTCTACTATGTGCAGTATGCCCATGCCCGGGTCTGCAGCGTACTGCAGCAGGCGGCGGAAAAGGGCATCGACATCGAACTCAGCCCGGGCCGGGAAAATCTCGAGCGTCTCACTGAAGCCCACGAGCAGGCCCTGCTGGTGACCCTCTCCCGCTATCCGGAGGTGGTGGAGTCAGCCGCCCTGACCGAGGAGCCCCATCAGCTCACCCACTATGTACGGGAACTGGCCAACGATTTTCACACCTACTACAACGCCCACAAGTTTCTCATCGACGATACCGCCCTGCGGGACGCGCGTATGAAACTGATCCTGGCCACCCGTCAGGTGTTGCGCAACGGCCTCAACCTGCTGGGCGTCTCCGCCCCGGAAAAGATGTAACGTCATGGCGGATTACAAACATCGAGCCTCAGCGAAAGCAAAACGCAGAAAAAACTGCAGCAGTGGCCTGTGGTTCTTTGGCGGCATCATCACCGGCGCCTTTGCCATGGGGCTGGTCTGGCTGAAACTGGCCCCCGATCTGGCGGCCGGCAAGGTGCCCGGCATGCCTACACCCAACCCCCAATCGGCGGAAGCCAAACCCAGTCCGGCCCCCAAACCCCAGTTCGAGTTCTATACCATCCTGCCTGAGATGGAGGTGGTGATCCCGGATGAGGAGATACTGCCACCCAGGGATATCAGCCCACCAGCCGCTCAGGCCGAAGTCAGGCCCAGCGCGAGTGAAAGCAAGGTGGCCTATATTCTGCAAATGGGCTCCTTCCGCAAATTCGTTGACGCGGACCGGATGAAGGCCCGGCTGGCCCTGATCGGCATCGAAGCGGAGATCCAGAAGGTCAGCATCAACAACCGGGATACCTACCACCGGGTCCGCAGCGGCCCTTTCCGCAAGCAGGCCGATTTAAACCGTGTGCGCCGCCTGGCCAGTGACAACAATATCAGCACCTTGCTGATCAAGCTCAAGGAGTGACCCGGGATGCCGCCACAGTGAACCAGACCGGCCGCCAGAATCGCCATTTTTTACTATACTGTCTGCCACATGGCATTAATAGAGAACTTGGACATGACATCTGCGACTCTACAGCCCACGACGTCTTACATTTCGGTCGATAGCCTCCTCGGCGGCAAACGCGTGCTACCGGTTACCCCCCTGTCCCCGCTCGATTGGGTGTCCATAATTCGACGCGGAATCTCCTCCTCCGCAGTGGACTCTCTGACCAAATTCACCCGCATATCCCAGGCTGAACTGTCAGCAGCACTGGCAATTCCTGAGCGTACCTTAACTCGTCGCAAACGCGAGGGAACCCTGAACAGTGAGGAAACCGCCAAACTGATCCGTCTCGCGCGCATAATAGAGCGTGCCGAAGAGGTCTTCGAAGACTTCGAAATAGCAATCGATTGGCTCAAGTCTGCCAATTCGACTCTGTCCGGGGCCACCCCCTTGAGTCTGCTTGATACCGACATTGGCGCCGAGAGCGTGATGGACACCCTGGGTCGCATAGAGCACGGTATCTTCGCCTGATGTTCAACGTCTGGCGGATAGTAACCGCACGCTTCATTGATACTGCTTTCTCAGGCGAGGGCGCAAGGCGCTACGGCGGCCGTTGGAACCATAAGGGCGTCCCAATGGTTTATACCACCGGCAGTCAGTCACTGGCGATGCTGGAGATGTTGGTGCAAGATGAGCCCTTGCGAGCTCATTACTTTATGATTCCGGCAGTGATCCCGCCGGGCTTGAAGATCGATCATGTGAGCATTGATCAGCTAACAACTGACTGGCGGGAACACTCAGCCCTTGAAAGACTGCGAGCTATCGGCGGAGAGTGGGCAACGCAACTGTCCAGTACGGTACTGGCCGTACCGAGTGCCGTAGTACCTGCCGAGACCAACTACCTGCTCAACCCAAAGCACCCCGGTTTTGCCAAAATCGCGATCGATAAACCACAAGAGCTTGTCACAGATCTACGCCTGATCAAAAACAAACGGTTTCAAAGGAAACGATAGGAATAATTAAGTATTGTGTCACCAGAACTAAGTATTGTGTCACCAGAACTTATCACCAGAACTTATCACCAGAACTTATCA
>JBDLIF010000168.1:0-6000 GCA_039714955.1 Pseudomonadota bacterium
ATGTATTCACTGCGTGTCCTGCAACCACACCCCAGATACGCCCGGTACTTATGGACAATCTCAGCCGTCAGAGTAGCTGAGTATCAGGGGTAATCAGGTAACAATTAAGAGATAGCCAAAAAATATACCCGCTGTCCTGTTCGGTTTTTCGTCCAATCTGGCGGCTAATTACCCTATTTTTTCCACGCATAATAACAATCAATGGATCGCTCAATTGCAGCCATTGTCATACAAACGTAAAGAAAAGAGGCGTAAAATGCTTTTTCCATGATCAGGTGTTTGAGGATCAATGTCATGTTTGCACAGAATTAATTGTCACAACCATTGGATGAAGGCCCTTACTTCCATTCTCACGTTCAACTCATATCAGCAGCCTCTGACTGAAACACACCACGACTGGATCGAGAGCTGGGACAGCTACGGGCTGTTTGCAAGTAACATGCACAGTGGTATCTGTTCGCCCACCACAAGCTGTGTTACAAAAGACAAAGAAAGAAATTCGCAGGCAAGCGGTTCAGCGACAGTTCCGGGTTCTCCTCGCTCCCGTGGTCGCTTTGATTGCAAACAAAACAACAGATATTGGCCCAAGCATATTTCCTTGGCATTGAGGGCTTCCAGCTTTACTCGGACCTTTGTTACAACATTTTTTAACAGTCTCTTACATCAATTAATTAGCGTCGGGATATTTGAGCTCGGCAAGGGAGAAAAATAATGCAACAGTCTCAAGTCAAGGATTTGGGAAATGACCAGGTTGAACCCTCGTCGGGTGCGCAGCGTACACTTGATGCGCCAACTAGCCAGGAACCTAAGAGAGACTATAAATATCCAGGGATAGAGACCGTCATTCATGGTAATGGCGCCGTCGCCCATGTGATGGGACAGGTTTGTGGTGGCGTGATCGGCTATCCGATCACCCCTTCCACCGAGATCTCCGAGCTGTTCGAGGCCTTTCGAGCCAGGGGCGGCTGCAATGTCTGGGGCAAGCATCCCTTCTTCTTCGAGCCGGAGGGTGAACACTCGGCCCAGAGTGGCGCCATGGGGGCAGCCCTCACAGGTGGACGCTTTATCTCCAACGCCTCGTCCAGTCAGGGCATACTCTACGGACTGGAGTCCCACTATGTGACCGTCGGTAAGAAGGTTGGTGGTTTCGTCCTGCAGGTGGCGGCTCGGGTGGTTTCCAAGCACTCGCTCAATGTCATGGCCGGGCACGATGATGTCTATGCCCTGCTGCCCTCCGGTTACACCATTCTTTTCGGCAGCAACCCACAGGAGGCGGCGGATCTGGCAGCCATCTCCTACCGGGTGAGCTCCCTGTCGATGATCCCGGTGACCAATGCGATGGACGGCTTTGCCACCAGCCATATGCAGAGCGAGGCCCTGATGCCCGAGCCGGAACTGTTGAAGGAGTATCTTGGTGATCCGGCAGGTCGCATCAAGGCGCCGACCGTTGCCCAGGAGATGCTGTATGGCGCCAAGGGACGCGTCTATCAGCTGAAACAGTACCTGAGGCAGCGTCGGGGCGACATTCAACCCAGCGACCTGGAAGCGCTGGGTGCGTTCCTCGATAATCGTGCCGACGCTATCGAACCCGACAACGATGGCAAGCTGATCTCTGAGACCCTGGGTTGGATTCCGGAGGAGTTGCAGGGGCAATGGCGCAGACAGTGGCTGAATGCCTTTGAAAAGGGTACCCGGCAGTTGGTGCCGGCGATGGTCGATGTGAACAACCCCGGACTCTCCGGTGGGGTGCAGAATCAGCCGGACTTTCAGGCCGGCAGCGTGGATCACAAGACCCACTTTGCCAATGAGGTACCGCGCTTCGTCAAACAGGCAATGGACGAATACGGCGAGCTGACCGGGCGTTTCTACAAACCGGTGCAGACCTTCCTGGCCGACGACGCCGAGCATGTCATCGTCGGTCTGGGCTCGGTGACCGACGATGCGGAAGCGGTGGCCAGCTATCTGCGCGGCCAGGGCAAGAAGGTGGGTGTGGTCTCCATCAAGCTGCTGCAGCCCTTCCCGGAAGGGGAGCTGGTGGAGGCCTTGAAGGGTAAAAAGGCGGTCACCGTACTGGAACGCTCCGAGGTCACCGCGCTGACCAATCTGGTCACCCAGGCCCTGTTCAAGGCGCGGGAAAACGGCGACCTGATCCGTCATCAGGGCATCCCGCCGATCAACAGTCTGCCTAAGATCAGTACCGGTATCTTCGGCCTGGGCGCCCACGATCTGCAGCCTCGTCACCTGATCGCCGCCTACAGAAACATGGAGAGCACGCTCAACGTACCCTTCTTCTATCTGGGTACCCAGTTCTTCGCCAAGGATCCATCACCCAGGATCGCGGAGCTGCAGAAGCGGCTCAAGGCGACCTATCCGGAAACCGAGTTCATGACCTTCGAGACGGCGGAGAATCCCAACCTGCTGCCGGCCGATGCCTTCCGTCTGCGTTTTCACTCAGTGGGTGGTTACGGCACCATCGCCACCGGCAAGCTGCTCACCGATATCCTCGCGGGTGTGTTGGGCCTGCACTCGAAATCGGCACCCAAATACGGCTCCGAGAAGAGTGGCGCGCCCACCAACTTCTATATCTCCCTGAGCCCGGAACCGATCAAGATCACCAATGCGGAACTGGAGGATGTGGAGATCGTCATCTCTCCAGACCACAAGGTGTTCAGTCATGCCAATCCGCTGCGTGGCCTGTGTGAGGATGGCACCCTGATCATGCAGAACCACCACACCCCGCTCGAGGTGTGGCAGGAGCTGCCCGCCCATGCGCGCAAGACCATCCGCGAGAAGCGCATCCAGCTCTATATCGTGGATGCCTTCGGTGTCGCCAAGCAGCACGCCCCGGCGCCGGACCTGGAGATCCGCATGATGGGTATCGCCTTCATCGGCGCCATCTGCGGTCATGTGGACCGGATCGCCTCTGGCGCCACCCAGGAGTCGATCCTGGAGAAGGTGCGTCAGCAGGTGACGAAGAAGTTCGGCGCCAAGGGCGAGGCCGTGGTGGAGAGTAACATGCTGGTGGTCAGGGATGGTCTGGAGGCGACCCTCAAGGTCGACTACAACGAGCCTGAATTCAAGGAGGCGGAACAGCTGGTGCAGTTGCCCACTGGTCCAGGCGTGGAGGTGTCGGCCTCGATGGTCAAGGCGACGGGCAATGCCGTGACCAATGGGGTATTCGACGCGGATTACTACAAGGAGATCTTCACCGACCGTTTCGTCGATGGCACCCTTGGCGAAGCACCGGTGATGCCCGGTACCGGGATGTTCATCCCGGTAGCGAGCGCCGCCTGGCGCGATAAAGGCCTGTTCCGGCTCGATGTGCCGAAATATACGGCCCATCTCTGCACCGGCTGCATGGAGTGCGCGGTGGTCTGCCCGGATGCGGCGATTCCGAACACCGTACACGAGATCCATGACCTGCTGCTCACCGCGATTGGCAAACTGGAGATAACCCCGCAGCAGCGGGAACTGATGTCGAGCCATGTCTTCCCGTTGACCAAGACCATCCGTGACGCCTACCGCAAACTGCCAAGCAAGGATCCCAAACAGTTCAATGAGATCGTTGCCGAGGCGGCAGCGGATGTTGAAACGGAGAATGCAACCCTGAAGAAGGGCTTCGATAAACTGGTCGAGACCCTCGAGATCTTTCCGGTGGTCAAGACCCGGCCCTTCTTCGATGCGATGGAGAAGCATGTGCCGGGTACCGGCGGGCTCTATTCCGCCAACATCGATCCCTGGAAGTGCAGCGGTTGTCTCGAATGCGTCGATGTCTGTGGTCCTGGCGCGCTCAGTGCTCAACGTCAAAGCAGTCAGGTGCTGGTAGAGCTGAAGCAGAACTTCGAATTCCTCAGCAAGCTGCCCAATACCGCGGCGCGTTTCACCGAAAATGCAATCCAGCCCGGAGGAGACAGCAAGCGGCTGATTCTCGATCATGCCAATTACTACGCCATGACCGGCGGCCACGGCGCCTGCCGCGGCTGCGGCGAGGTGACCGCGATTCGTCTATTGACCGCGACGAACAAGGCGATTCACGAGAGAAAACGCAAGAGCCACATCATTGAACTCGAAGAGCTGATTGCCAGTCTGAACGCGAAGATGGAGCGGGTGCAGCACGACGATAACGATCCGGCACGCCTGGAGCGTATGCGGCAAACCGTCAAGACGCTGGAAAAACGCCTCTATCAATTCGAGAGCGGACCCACCGGTAACGGTCCGGCGAGCGCCGCCTTCGCCAATGCCACCGGCTGCAGCAGTGTCTATGCCTCGACCTTTCCCTATAATCCCTACACCGATCCCTGGGTCAACAGCCTGTTCCAGGATGCTGCACCCGTAGCCAAGGGCATCTTCGAAGGACTCTGCGCCAGTGCGGTGGATGATTTCGCTGCATTGCGCAGCGCCAAGCTGGACCTGGAGGACCACTACAACCCGGAGATCCATGACAAATACTTCAAATATTTTGGCTGGCATCAGTTCTCCGCCGAGGAACTCGCGCTGCTGCCCGCGGTGATCAGCATGGGTGGCGACGGGGCGACCTACGACATCGGTTTCGGTGCCCTCTCGCGTCTGCTGGTCACCGCGACCCCGATCAAGGTGGTGGTGCTGAATACCGGCGCCTACTCCAACACCGGCGGCCAGACCTCCACCGCGAGCTTTACCGCCCAGGATTCGGACCTGACCCGTTTCGGCGTGGCGCATATCGGTAAGCAGGAGGACCGCAAGGAGCTGGGCCTGATCGCCTCCTTCCATCCGAAGGTGCTGGTGATCCAGACCAATGCGGCCCTGCAGAGCCACTTCATGAAGAACGTCATGGATTTTCTCACCTACAACGAGTCCCCGGCGGTGTTCGATACCTATACCACCTGCCAGTCGGAACACGGCATCGCCGACGATGCGGGCAGCCGCCGCGCGACCCTGGCGGTTGAGAGCCGCATGAGCCCGGTCTTCGTGCATGATCCGCGCAAGGGCGACACCCTGGCGGAGCGTTTCTCCCTGGATGGCAATCCGGAGATCGGCAAGGATTGGATCTCCACCACCCTGGAATACGTGGACGGGGATGGCAAGGCCCAACTCCTGGATATTCCCTTTACCGCGGCGGATTTCGCGCTCAACGAAGGACGTTTCAAAAAGCACTTCCGCAGGCTGAATGGAACGGGCGAAGCGGTTCCGGTGGCGGAGTATATCGAACTGAAAACAGCGGACCGGCATGGCAAGATCCCCTTCGTCTGGTCGACGGATGCCAACAAGAATCTGATCAAACTGGCCGTCTCCAGCGCGATCATCGATCTGACCGAAGAGCGGCGTAGAAACTGGCGCATGCTGGAGTATCTCAGCGGTCTGCATATCGATCGTCTGAACGAAACCCATCGCCGGGAGATGGATGAGTGGCAGCAGAAGTACCAGGCGTCGAATAGCGCACGCGAGTCCTCCATCGATTCCATCGCCCGAGGCATGGCGGAACTGGCCTCCGCCTCCGGTGTGCCGGCTTCCCCGACGGTACCTCTCTCAGCCGTTACCGCGGCCCAGACGGCCACTCAGACAGAGACGGCTGCGATAGGTACGGAGGCGGGTCCGCTGGTCGAGATCACCGATGAGGACATGCCCAAGTGCACCAACTGCAAGACCTGTTACCAGGATCTGAGCGAACTGTTCGAGAAGACCAAGATCATGGTTGATGGCTCGCCCAAGGAGGTGAGCCGAGTGATTCCGGGTGTGTTCGAAAAGATTGAAATCACTCAGGAACTCGTACAGCGGGCATCCCGCGTAGCAGATGACTGTGACGCGGAGATCATCGGCTTTCATCAGCCGGAATGAGTGATGTCACTGAACGACTGGCTATCCGTTAACTAGTGTCCGTCCAGAAACAAGGCCATTCCCTCCCCCTGCGGGGGAGGGCTAGGGTGGGGCGATCATATGGCGTTGAATTACATGCCATTACTTCCCCTCCCCCCAGCCCCCTCCCGGTGGGAGGGGGAGTTTCTTGACGGGTACTAACTAAAT
>JBDLIF010000169.1:0-5995 GCA_039714955.1 Pseudomonadota bacterium
CCGCTGAGCGGGCGGCGGATGCCGTCCTCGAATTGATCGATGAATAGTCTGCAAATAGACCATGAAACCTTGCTTGCCGGGGTCGACGAAGTGGGCCGTGGTCCCCTGGCCGGGCCGGTGGTGGCGGCCGCGGTGATACTCGATCCGACCAGGCCGATCGAGGGGTTGGCGGATTCAAAAAAACTCAGTGAGAAAAGACGCGAGCAGTTGGCGGAGCAGATCCGTGAACAGGCCCTGGCCTGGTCCCTGGGCCGGTCGGAGGTGGAGGAGATCGACCGGATCAATATCCTGCAGGCGAGCCTGCTGGCCATGCAGCGGGCGGTGGAGTCGCTGTCTGTTGCTCCTCATAGAGCCCTGGTGGATGGTAACCGGCTACCCCGGCTGGCCTGCGCAGCTGAAGCCATCATCGGTGGGGACAATACTGTTGAGGTGATCAGCGCCGCATCCATCATCGCCAAGGTGGCGCGGGATCGGGAGATGGTGGAGCTGGATGCCGTACATCCGGGCTATGGTCTGGCGAAACATAAGGGCTATCCCACAAAACAGCATATCGAGGCCCTGCGGACCCTGGGGGTGACGTCGATCCATCGCCGCTCCTTTGGACCGGTAAAACGGCTGTTGAGCTGAGATTGAAGAGCTGAATATTTGTGCTGAGAGGCTCATGGTCTGAGCCTGTTTCGCGGTAGAATCACTCCCATGAATCCTTCCTTCGTTCACCTGCGCGTTCACTCTGAATACTCCCTGGTAGATGGCATAGTACGGATCAAGCCGCTGGTTTCCCGGGCGGTTGAGCTGGGCATGCCGGCAGTGGCGGTAACCGACCAGTCCAATCTCTTCGCCCTGGTGAAGTTCTATCAGGCGGCACAGTCAGCGGGGGTCAAGCCCATCGTCGGAGTGGATGCCTGGCTGCGCAACCCGGAGGATGTCAACAATCCCTTCCGCCTGGTGTTGCTGGTGCAGAACAATGACGGATACAAAAACCTCACCCGGCTGGTCTCCCGCAGTTATCGGGAAGGTCAGCATCTGGGACGGCCGATGCTGGAGCGTGAGTGGTTGATGGATAATGGGGGTGGCCTTATTGCCCTCTCCGGTGGACGCCATGGCGACCTTGGCCGAGCGCTGCTGGCGGGCAACCAGGCAGAGGCGGAAAGGCTGTTGTCCGGCTGGCTGGAGTTGTTCGGCGATCGTTTCTATCTGGAACTCAATCGCACCGGCCGCCCGGAGGAGGAAGACTGCCTGCACGCCAGCATCGAACTGGCCATGGCCCAGCAAGTGCCGGTGGTGGCCACCAACGATGTGCACTTCATCAGCCCGGATGATTTCGAGGCCCATGAGGTACGGGGTTGTATCCATGAGGGGCGCACCCTGGACGATCCACGGCGCCCGAGAAACTACTCCGAGCAGCAGTATCTGCGCACCCCGGAAGAGATGCAGGAGCTGTTCGCCGATATCCCGGAGGCGCTGGAAAATACGGTCGAGATCGCCAGGCGCTGTAACATCGAGCTGACCCTGGGCAAGAACTACCTGCCCGATTTCCCGATTCCCGAGGGGATGACCATCGAGGAGTACTTTGCCGCGGAGTCGCGTAAGGGGCTGGAGTGGCGGTTGGAGCGGATCCTGGATAGCAATTCGCCGGAGTTTGCCGAGCAGCGCAGGGTCTATGACGAGCGCCTGCAGATCGAATTGGATGTGATCAACAGCATGGGCTTCCCCGGCTACTTCCTGATCGTCGCCGATTTCATCCAATGGGCCAAGGACAACGACATCCCGGTGGGGCCGGGACGTGGTTCCGGCGCCGGCTCCCTGGTGGCCTACGCGCTGAAGATTACCGACCTGGACCCCATCGATCTGGAGCTGCTGTTCGAGCGCTTTCTCAACCCGGAGCGGGTCTCCATGCCCGACTTCGATGTCGACTTCTGCATGGACAAGCGGGATCTGGTGATCGACTATGTGGCACGTACCTACGGGCGCGACTCGGTCTCCCAGATCATCACCTACGGCTCCATGGCCGCCAAGGCGGTGGTGCGGGACGTGGGGCGGGTGCTCGGCCACCCCTACGGCTTCACCGACCGGGTGGCCAAGATGGTGCCCTTCGAGATTGGCATGACCCTGAAAAAGGCCCTGGAGGAGAGTGAGGACCTGAAGCAGGCCTACGACACCGACGAGGAGGTCCACGACCTCATCGAGATGGCCAGGAAGCTGGAGGGTTGCGCCCGCAACGCCGGCAAGCACGCCGGTGGCGTGGTCATCTCGCCGGGATTGCTCACCGACTTCTCCCCACTCTACTGTGAAGAGGGGGGCGGCAATCTGGTCACTCAGTTCGACAAGGACGATGTGGAGAAGGTCGGCCTGGTGAAGTTCGACTTCCTCGGCCTGCGCACCCTGACCATCGTCGACTGGGCGTTGAAGACGGTGAACGCCGGACGCAGCAAGCAAGGGCTGGAGCCGGTGGATATCAATGCCATCCCGATGGACGACGAGGCGGCCTTCAAGCTGCTCAAGGGGTGCGAGACCACCGCGGTGTTCCAGCTTGAATCCCGCGGCATGAAGGAGCTGATCAAGAAGCTGCAGCCCGACAGCTTCGACGACATTACCGCCCTGGTGGCCCTCTATCGACCCGGCCCGCTGCAGTCTGGCATGGTGGACAACTTTATCAACCGCAAACATGGGCGGGAGGCGATCTCCTATCCCGATGCACACTACCAGCATGAGAGCCTGAAGCCGATCCTCGAACCCACCTATGGCGTTATCCTCTACCAGGAGCAGGTGATGCAGATCGCCCAGGTGATGGCCGGCTACTCCCTGGGCGGCGCCGACCTGCTGCGCCGCGCCATGGGCAAGAAGAAGCCGGAGGAGATGGCCAAGCAACGCGCGGTATTCAAGGAGGGTGCGGAGAAGAGCAACATCGATCCCGAGCTGGCGATGAAGATCTTCGACCTGGTGGAGAAGTTCGCCGGCTACGGCTTCAACAAGTCCCACTCCGCCGCCTATGCCCTGGTCTCCTACCAGACCATGTGGCTCAAGGCCCACTACCCGGCGGCCTTCATGGCCGCGGTCTGCTCGGCGGACATGGACAACACCGATAAGGTGGTGCCGCTGATCGAAGAGTGCCGGCGCATGGGGCTCAAGGTGGAGGCGCCACAGGTCAACCTCTCCCAATACAAATTCACCATCGCGGATGAGAAGACCGTGATCTATGGACTGGGCGCCATCAAGGGGGTGGGGGAGGCGGCCATAGAGGCGATCGTCGCGGAGCGGGAGGCCAACGGCGCCTTTACGGATCTGTTCGAGTTCTGCCGCCGTATCGACATGAAGAGGGTCAACCGCCGGGTGCTGGAGTCGCTGATCCGCGCCGGCGCCCTGGATGGCCTGGGGGGTAACCGCGCCAGTCTGATGCTCCAGCTACCACTGGCCCTGAAGATGGCCGAGCAGCATCACGAAATGCAGGCAGTGGGGCAGAGCGACCTGTTCGGCATGAGTGATCCTCAGCCTGTCGAGACCAGCCACTCCCAGGTGGTACCGGCGGATGTGGAGGAGTGGGATGATGAGCAGCGCCTGCAGGGTGAGAAGGAGACCCTGGGGCTCTATCTCACCGGCCATCCCATCGACCGCTATGAGGCGGAACTGCGCCAGATCGCTAGCAGCCGGATTAGCGATCTATCGCTGGATGCAGCTCCAGGAAACGGCCAGCGGCGGCGTGGCGTGCCGGTGGTGGTGGCGGGACTGGTGGTCGCCGCCAGCCATCGCCAGACCCAGCGTGGGCGTATGGGCACCATCCTGCTGGACGACCGCAGTGGCCGTATCGAGGCAACCCTGTTCAGTGAGACCTACGAGACTCACCGTGACCTGCTGGCGGCGGATAAGATACTGGTGGTCTCCGGAAGCCTCAATTATGACGAATTCCGCGGTGGCCTGAGTATCCGGGTGGACAATATTCTCACCTTCGAACAGGCGAGAGGGCATTATGCCGGACAGTTAGGCTTGCATGTGATGTTCAACGCTAGTAATGCCTGTGGTTTTCGTCAGGAGTTGCAGCAGATCCTTTCCCCGTTCAAGGGTGGGACTACCGGTATCAAACTTCACTATAAAAGCGCAGGCGCGGAAGGGGAGATTATTCTCGGGCAAGCGTGGCAAGTGAATCCAACTGATGAACTGATGCGTCGTTTGGAAAGGTTATTGGGGAGTGGGAATGTCAGGGTGTTGTATGGTAGGTGAGGGCTGGTGCTAAACAGTTCATAGGCTAGCCGACATGGTTCTCCGCGGGTGTCGGTAGCAAGGATGCTACCGCCAAGCCTACAGGGAAGTATTCGCGGCGCCCCTCGGAGGGGCATGTCGGCTAGCTTACGTTCGCCATAGTAATAGCCTCCACATGCCAGTGGAAAAGGATGAGTGCTACTGGCCCAGCCTGGGTATCTCGTCGGAGAGTATGTCCAGGTTTGGCAGCATGACGATCTCTATACGCCGGTTGAGCTGACGGCCTTCAGGTGTGGCGTTGTCCGCTCTTGGCTGGTGCTCGCCAAAACCCGCGGCTGAAAGATTATCTGGGTCCACATCTGTATCTATCAAGAGGTGGACCACGGCTAGGGCGCGCGCAGTGGAGAGTTCCCAATTACTCGGATAAAGGGCGCTGTTAATAGGCCTGTCGTCGGTATGCCCTTCAACCTGAAACCGCCGATCCTGGAACTGTGCGAGTATTCCTGCCACCTGAGTCAGGGCTTGTTTTCCCTCATCATTCAATTGGGCGCGACCACTGTCGAATAGAACGTTGTTGGGCAGTTCGATCACAATGCGGCCGTTTTTGATGTTTACGCTCAATTTTCCGGCATCGATCATGCCTTGCAGTCGCTCCACGAACTGGGCATAGATCTCATTGCGCCGTTGGGTCTCGAACTCTACCTCCCTCAGCAGTTCAATCTGCAGATTGGATTGCTGCAAAGCTCGCTGCAGATCCTGACGTTTTATCTGCAGGTCGACCAGCTCTTTGCCGGCGCTATCAAGTTGTAGTCGCAGTTGAGCGAGTTCCTGGCGCTTCTTGTCCATTTCGCTGTGCGCGCTGTCCAGCGACAGCCGCGTGTCAGATAACTCCTGTAGGGTTGCATCATGTTTTTGAGAGGAGACACATCCGGTAATGGTGAAAACAATGAATAAAACGAAAAGTCTTTGAATGCGCATATGATGATTCGATTGGCTGATCTAAACGCTGATTAGCCTAGCATCCATGAGAAACAGGGAGTCTGTCAAGTAGCAGTATTGCTTTACTGTATAGAGTCTGAATAGCTATCACGTGATAGTCTAAAAGGTAAAGGAGGCAGAGGAGTATCTGTTGATCTGCATGCAATATATTTAACTTCGTATTAAATGGGCCTGAGCCCTATACAAAATGACGCTTCAGTATTAAGATTAAACTAGATAGTCAAGAGGATGGTTAGATGCCACGAAAGCCAAGATTTTTTCTTCCGGGGATCACTGCGCATATTGTCCAGCGAGGTCATAGTCAAGGCCCTGTGTTTTTTGAAGATAGCGATTACACTGCCTATCTTGCCTGGTTGGCGGAAGCGGCGGGGCGCTACAGTTGTGCCATCCATGCGTATGTGTTGATGACCAATCACATTCACCTGCTTGTCACACCACAAGACAAGCAAGGCATCAGTCGAATGATGCAATATATTGGGCGATACTATGTGCCCTATATCAACTACACCTATGGTACCAGTGGGACGATATGGGAGGGCCGATATAAAGCCTCACTAATAAATGATGAATATCTATTAACTTGTATGCGATATATCGAACTCAACCCAGTCAGGTCGGGCATGACAAAATCAGCCGCGTTTTATCGATGGAGTAGTTATCGGGCAAATGCGCAAGGCAAGTCCAATGATTTGATTAAGCCACACCGCTTGTACTTAAAGCTGGGTAGAAGCAAGAAAAGCCGCGCTGATGCGTACAAGAATCTATGCAAAACGCCAATAGATCCGGCAGCGCTAAACGATAT
>JBDLIF010000170.1:0-5946 GCA_039714955.1 Pseudomonadota bacterium
TGACCTGACGGCTTCGGACCTGGTTGGGCGTTTTCTGGTCAAAGGCGGCGAAACGGTTTGGGTCGATGGTCCGCTGGCCGCCGCTGTGCGGGTGGGGGGAATCTGTTATCTCGATGAGATCGTGGAGGCGCGTAAGGATACTACGGTGGTGATTCATCCGCTGGCGGATGATCGTCGGGTATTACCCATGGAAAAGGTAGGTGAGCTGCTGGAGGCGAACAGTGATTTCTGTCTGGCGATCTCCTATAACCCGGGCTACCAGAGTGTGCTGAAGGATCTGAAGCAGAGTACGCGGCAGCGCTTCGTGGCGCTCGAGTTTGATTACCCGGGGGTTGGACTGGAGCAGAAGATCATTGCCAATGAGACGGGAGTGGCGCCTTCAGTGGCATCACAACTGGTCAAGTTTGCCCATATGACCCGTAACCTGAAGGGCAGTGGCTTGGATGAAGGGGCGTCAACCCGGTTGTTGGTGCATGCGGCCAAGCTGATTCAGTCCGGGGTCGATCCGGTGGTCGCCTGCCGTTCTTCTATCGCCCAGGCCCTGACGGATGACAGCGATATGCTGGTCGCGGTGAATGAGTTGAGTGCTTCGCTGTTCTAGTGTGGTGTAACGTATAAAGCCGTCCCCGGCTTTATGACTCATGAACTTTTTAGTAACGCTGAATTCGATGTCTTTAACTGTGTTGGGCGAGTGAGTGTTGTGATGTTTTTTAAGCTGATGGCTGGCTTTGTACTCTGCTCGATGTTTTTCGCGATGACAGCCTCGGCTGACGGGCGGTTGGAGTCGGATCCGGTCTTTGGTGGTGAGGTCTACGTACTGGAGGCGGGTGACCCGTCGAAACCAACCCTGGTGCTGGTACACGGACTCGGTGATGGGGCCTCCGACGATTGGCGGGAGACCATCGCCAGTCTGCGCTCCGACTACCACATCCTGACCTTCGATCTGCCTGGCTTCGGACGCTCATCCAAGGCCAATACCGTCTACTCTCCCACCCGCTATGCCGAGTTGATCCACCATCTGACGGGTAAGTATGCCAAGCGTCCCTTTCATCTGGTGGGGCACTCCATGGGTGGGGCCATCGCCTTGCGCTATGCGGCGAGCCATGGGAATGACCTGCAAAGTCTTACCCTGGCCGATGCGGCGGGCATCCTGCATCGGTTGGCCTATACCAAGTATCTCGCGCCACTCGGGCTGGAGATCTTCGCGGGTGGGCCAATTCCGGCCAGAGCATCAATTTCCGATCTGGCGGGAATCTTGTTGGGGGAGGTTGAACGCCGTCTGCCTTTCGATATGAGTATCGTGCTCCATTCGGCTCTATTGCGAGAAAAACTGCTGAAGGGGAATCCGAGCGTGATAGCTGGCCTGGGGTTGGTGCTGGAGGATTACAGCCAGGTACCGCAGCGTGTGCAGGTGCCGACACTGATTATCTGGGGTGAGGATGACCGGGTCGCGCCCCCGCGAACCGGGCTGGTATTGGATGCACTGCTACCTCGCTCCTCACTGCATATCATCTCCGATGCCGGTCATGTGCCGATGCGTGGTCAGCTGAAGGAGTATATTCAACTGGTGAAACAGCATCTGCGTTCACCTGAAAGTCTGCTGTCTCAGCAGCGGCCGGTTAGCGCGGGTGAGAGCAGATCCGAAGTGGTATGTGAAAACCGGCAGGATAAGACCTACAGCGGCAGGATCAGACGACTTGTGCTGAAAAACTGCCTGGATATCCTGGTCAGGAATGCCGAGATAGAGGAACTTGTGATTGAGCAATCTCATGTGACTATTGAAAATAGCGTCATCCAGGGAGCGGATGCCGGGATTATTGCCAAGTATTCAACAGTGATGCTCACCGCGGGCAGTGTTGAGGGTGATGTGGCTATCAAGAGTTTCAGCAGCCGCTTCGATATTGCGGGGACGAGGTTGTCGGCGCGGCGTAAGTTGGTGAAGGCCGTGGGTGACTCTGACATTATCATGTCGCTGGTACCCGTTGAGAGCCCTGACTTTTCAGGTCGCGTGCTGCATGGTCCACAGCCGACTCTATCTACCCTAACCCTATGAGTCGGTAAACAGATAAACAGGAACCCGTATGCCGCCGCGTGCCAGGCTGACAGTGACTGAGATTCGCCAGAGACTCGAGCGCTATTTCGAGGTTGAGTTCTCCTTTCGGAATGTGGACAAACCAGCGGCTGCCCTGGCGCTGCTGGATGCGGAGCCACAGTTTTTCATTCTTGACTGGATTCGGCGCATCGCCAGTACACATATCGAGATCGCCTATCAGTTCTGCGAGCAGTCACAGCTTGCGCTGAAGATGATGGATGGGCAGATGATCGAGGCCTGGGTGCTCCACTCTCTGGATGTCTATGACCGTTCCGGCCTGCATCCGGCCCTCAAGGTGATCCGAGAGATCGATCTGTTCGTTCAGCAGGGGCGGGAGCGGGCCTCCGGCTGTCTCTTCGAGGAGGAGATAGGCGTACTGCTGCCGATTGTGCAGGGGCTCTCCGGGCGCAGGATGAAGGTGGAGTTGGGGGATTACGCCTATACGGACAGCGAAGTGATCTATCTGCCGGCGGTGATGGCGCAGCTGCCGGACAAGCAGGACAATTTCAGACTCTATAAGGCCACTTTGGTCCATCTCTGGGCCCAGGCCAGGTTTGGTTCATTCCATATCGATCTAGCACGGCAGTTCGAGGCCCATCCCACCCCACGGCATGCACTGCACTGCTTCCACCTGCTGGAGACAGAGCGTCTGGAGGCCTGTATCCAACGCGAGTTCCCGGGGCTCTACCGGGAGATGCAGGGATTGAGGAAAAAACTCACCGATAAACCTCCGCCAGAGGGTTGGGAAGAGCTGGTGTCACCACTGACGCAGTCATCCGCGACTGTGGCAGACTCACTTGCCTTGATGGATCGAGTCATCGGAAGACCGCTGCCGGATCTGGTCTGTTTCCAGGGCCAATTGGAGCCTGCCGCGGTCAATCAGGCCATGGCGATACGCATGGAGCGGGAGAAGGCGCAACTGAGAGTGGCGCTGAAGGATATTGCGGATGAGATCAATGCAGGACAAGAACCCGAACAGGCGCCGGTCGAGCGGTTCGAGGCCCGGCAAGAGATGGAGCTGGAGATTCCTGAAGATTTTAAGATGGAATTGACCCTGGATGGTAAAAATGTGCCTCTCCCCGAGCATGTCAAGGAGACCATGATCTCCATCATTCAGGATCTTGGGGAGATTCCGGAAGAGTATCTGGTGCCTGCCGGGGCCGGTGAGTACAACCTGCAGGATTATGCGGAGAAGCTGCTCGACCCGGAACAGGTGTGGAGCGGCACCTATCATGAGGAGGGGGCCTTTCTCTATCAGGAGTGGGACTATCGGCGTAAGCACTATCGTAAGGATTGGTGTGTGGTGCGGGAGATGCCGGTGAAGCCTGTTTATGACGGCTTTGTCGAGCAAGTTATCGCCAAGTATCAACGGCTGATCATGCATCTGCGCAAGAGCTTTGAGGCGATGCGTAACGAGGATCACCTGCTGAAACGGCAGGTTTTTGGTGACGGCATCGATATCGACGCCTTTGTCGAGGCCTGGGCCGATGTGCACACCGGCCTGGAGATGTCGGACCGCCTGTTCACCCGCATGCACCGGGAAGACCGCAATATTGCGGTGATGTTCATGGTTGATATGTCCGGTTCGACCCAGGGCTGGATCAATGAGGCGGAACGGGAGGCGCTGGTGCTGCTCGCCGAGTCATTAGAGACCCTGGGAGACCGTTATGCAATCTATGGCTTCACCGGCATGAGTCGTAAACGCTGCGAAATATTTCCAGTGAAGACCTTTGAGGAGAGCTATGACGATGAGGTCAAGGCGCGTATCAGCGGCATCCGGGCAGGAGATTATACCCGCATGGGTGCGGCGATCAGGCATCTGAGTCAGCGGCTGAACGAAATTGAGGCCAGGACCAAGCTCCTGATCACCCTCTCTGATGGTAAGCCTGACGATTATCACGGTGATTACCGCAGTGAGTATGGTATCGAGGATACCCGTCAGGCCCTCTTCGAGGCGCGCCGCGATGGTATCCACGCCTTCTGCATTACCATCGATGAGGAGGGACAGGAGTATCTGCCGCATATGTATGGCGCGGCCAACTACACGGTGATAAGCGAAGTGGCAAAGCTGCCGTTGAAGGTCTCTAATATCTACAAAAAGATCACCAGTTGAATTTTGCTTGTATTAATCGTACCGAAAGTAATTGCATGCAGACTAGCGTGACCGTTGGCGGGAGGGAGCCCGCCATCGAGCGTACAGGGACGTATTCACAGCGAGTCATGAGAGTCTGCATGCAATTACTTTTACAGCAATTGAGATTATCAGTTCTTGCTTAATTTAGGTGACTCTTATCCTGCTTGATTTTACTGCCAGCGGTTGGCAACCTGCACTGCATACCGTGTTAGCGGTTGTTATCCATACTTCACTGGAGGCTTTATGAAGGTTAAATTTTTTACCGTTATGGCGTTTTTGCTATTTGCCGTTGCTCAGATAGAGGCATCACCTGGTTTTGCCTATCCACAGCAGAGGCCAACTGCACAAGCGCAGGTACCCAGTCCCGATGTTGTACTTAGAGAGGGCATGACCAATCTACTAAAGTTCATGCGCCAGAAAGAGCGTCCTGATCCTGAGGCGGTCGCTGCCTATATTGAAACCAAGATTGCCCCCTATTTTGATTTTGCCTATATGGCTCAGTGGGCGGCAGGCCCAGCCTATCGAAAGATGGATGAAGCCCAGCGAAGCAGCATGACCCAAAAGGTCAAGGAGATGTTGCTGAGTACCCTGACCAAACGATTGGGCAGCTATAAGAATCAGGATGTACGTTTCTTCCGCCCCCGCCGGGTTGGTCAGAATGAGGTGAAGGTCAGGGTCGGTATTCTGCAGGCGGGTGGATACCCGGCAAAAATCGATTTTCGTTTCTATCGTGGCAAGTCAGGTTGGAAGGTGTTCGATGTTTCCGCCAATGGCAACAGCGCGATCAACTTCTATCGGCAACACTTTGCTCGTCAAGCACGTCAGCAGAGACCCAACTGGGCCTATCGTCGCTAAGCCGGTCTGACGCTTGCAGCTCCAATCAAGGGCGGTTTCCGGTTGAACGTCAATTGGAAGCCGCTGCTTTTTTATGCATGATCCAGACTCCTCATTGAATAGGCGAGAGAACAGACAGCCAGGTGAACGGTTTGGACGATGGATGGTCTATGGCGCCTGGATCCTGCTGATATTGCTGCTGACATTCCTCTTCACCCGCTGGCTGGAGTATCAACACAATCCCAATCGGGATCTTATGCTCAGGCATGATCCGAATGGAAAATCAGCTGTCACCTTGCAAAGAAATCGCGCCGGTCACTATGTGGCGTCAGGATTGATCAATGGTGAGCCGGTGGTTTTTCTGCTTGATACCGGCGCCACGCATGTAGCGCTTCCCGCGGTTTTAGCCGACCGGCTCGGTCTGGTGCGTGGAGTTGCCTCAACCAGCATCACCGCCAATGGCCGGGTGACAAGCTGGCTAACCCGGCTTGATGAGCTCCAGTTAGGCTCGATCGTCATGCGCGATGTCAGGGCCTCTATCCTGCCCTCAATGCCGGGCAACGAAGTCTTGTTGGGGATGAGTTTTTTAAAGCACTTGGAATTGGTACAGCAGGATGGCCAACTCATTCTAAGTGTGCCCGGCGAATAGTGATGGCTTGCAACGCCAGCATGCGGGGGGCAAGACAGTTGCCAATGGGTATTGATAACTCAAGTTTCGGAATTCAAACGGGGAGCGGAGAGGGAGATAGCGTTTGGTGATTAGCCCCATCTCTCAGCTGGGCCTCGGCGGTGGGGATAAGCTGCCGAAACACGCTGTTAATACTATCCCTGTACGCTCGACTGCGGCCTTCCATGGCCGCAGACGCTCTCAAAACGCTATCTCCCT
>JBDLIF010000171.1:0-5934 GCA_039714955.1 Pseudomonadota bacterium
GAAGATCAATACCGTTTTCCAGGGTGGCTGCCCATTTCCCGCAACCCAGAGGGCCCACAGGGTCGGCCACATCAGCAGCAGGATGCCGATGGGTCTATTCAGGCGGATCAGCAAGGCATAGCGGCGCAACCGCTCCTGCCAGGTGACGGTGCCGGCTTGCAACTCCTTGATCCTCACTTCATGAGAACTCATGGGTTTTCGCGATTCGGGATATCGGGCAGAAAGATCTCATTGACTAATAAGGGGCGTTTGGCAATATGAAACAGGGTACGGCGCCCCCACAACTCCTTCGGCTGTCGCTCGAGGTGGGCAGTCGCCGCCGCGAACAGGGGATGGCGTGGCTGCAGCCTGGCCATCTGGGTGATCCCGCGATTGATCTTTGGGTCGGAAAAAAGCACCGCACCCAGGGGTTTTTCACCCAGCTGGGTCAGGCGGCGGGCGGAGCCCTTCAGGCTGGTTGCGGGAATCAAGGTTCGGGCAAATACCCAGGGACATTCATCACAAAGCAGTTCGACTTCCCGGATCAGGGTAGCCTCTCCCCGCCTGAGCCTCAATACCCTGCCTTCACTGTAGAGTGGTGTACCCCATCCCTGATGCAGCAGACGCACCCGAAATCGGCCTTCACCACAGGCCTCAACTACCCGGCGGGTCAGTGATCCCTCATCACGCAGCCAGCTTTGTACACTGGCGGGCATGTTGGAGAATCGCTGGAGTCTCCACTCCGCCCAGTTGGGCTCGAGTATGGACTTGTCTGAAATCAGGGCCGACACTGCCTCTTCACCGATTAAAAAGCCGGATTATCGCACAGCCTAAACCTTTCCGTAATCTGCTCTTTGTCCCAACCAGCGTCTTACCAGCGCCCGGGCATTCTCCGGATAGCGATTCAGCAGCAGGTCGGCCGCCTCCCGTACGTCGTCGAGCAGGGCCTGATCCCGCACCAGATCGGCGATGCGCAACTGCATCTCCCCGGTCTGGCGGGTGCCGAGCACCTCCCCGGGGCCGCGCATCTCCAGATCCTTTTTGGCGATCAGAAAGCCATCACTGGTCTCCCGCAGTATCGCCAGACGTTGTCTGGCATTCTGTGACAGGGGCGCATGGTACATCAGTACGCAGTGGCTCTCGGCACTGCCACGCCCCACCCGGCCGCGCAACTGGTGCAACTGTGCAAGGCCAAGCCGCTCCGGGTTCTCGATGATCATCAGACTGGCGTTGGGCACATCCACACCCACCTCGATGACCGTGGTGGCCACCAGCAACTCCAGCTCGCCGGACTTGAAGCGGGACATGATCCGCTCCTTCTCGTCCGGCTTCACCCGGCCATGCACCAGCCCCACCCTTAACTCAGGCAGGGCCTCCACCAGTAACCGGGCGGTATCCTCCGCCGCCTGGCACTGCAGGGCCTCCGACTCCTCGATCAGGGTACAGACCCAGTAGGCCTGCCTGCCCTCGGCACAGGCCGCCCGCACCCTGGCCACCACCTCATCCCGTCGGCTGTCCGGAATGACCACCGTGGTGACCGGTTTGCGCCCGGGCGGCAACTCATCGATGACCGAGAGATCGAGGTCCGCATAGGCGGTCATGGCCAGGGTGCGAGGAATCGGTGTGGCGGTCATGATCAGCTGATGGGGTGTCTGGCCGTTAGACTGCCCCTTCTGCTGTAACGCCAGACGCTGATGCACGCCAAAGCGATGTTGCTCATCGATGATCACCAGACCCAGTTTGGCAAACACCACATCCTGCTGGAACAGGGCATGGGTGCCCACCACCAGCTGGGTCGAGCCATCCGCCACGGTTGCCAGCACCGACTCACGGGACTTGCCTTTCAACCGCCCGGTGAGCCAGGTGAGCATCACCCCAAGGGGCTCAAGCCAGCTGGCAAGATTGCGCAGATGCTGCTCCGCCAGCAGTTCGGTCGGGGCCATCAACGCCACCTGCCGGCCGGACTCTATCGCCTGCAGGGCCGCCAGGGCACCGACAATGGTCTTGCCCGAACCCACGTCACCCTGCACCAGACGCTGCATGGGCAGGGGCTGGGCAAGATCCTGCTCGATCTCCTTCACCACCCGCTGTTGCGCACTGGTGAGTTGAAACGGCAGGTTCCGCAGCAGCCGGTGGCGCAGCCGGCTGTTGCCCGACAAGGTGGGAGCAACTATCCGACGGCGCTGTTCCCGCAGCTCCCGCAGACTGATCTGATGGGCCAGCAGCTCTTCAAAAGTGAGACGCTGCTGGGCCGGATGCAGACCCGCGAGGAGCCGGTCCTGCGGCGCATCCGGTGGCGGACGATGCAGATACCGGATCGCCGCGGTCAGATCCGGCAGGCGGAAGCGACCCAATAGGCTTGCCGGCAACCACTCCCGCAGTCCGGACGGGGTCTGCTCCAGCAAGGTCAGCACCTGATCGGTGAGACCCCGCAGGGTCAGCTGATGCACACCCTCGGTGGTGGGATAGATGGGGGTCAGATGCTCGTCCACCGCCAAGGGTTCATCCAATTCGACTCGCTGATACTCCGGGTGCACCATCTCCAGGCTGTTGGGGCCGTTGCGCACTTCGCCAAAACAGCGCAGCCGGGCGCCACGGCTCAGGGCATGCTGCTGCGCTGAGTTGAAATAAAAAAAGCGCAGGATGAGGCCGCCGCTGCCGTCCGCCAGACTCACCAGCAGGGAGCGGCGACGGCCGAATCTGACCTCCGCCAGTTCCACCTCACCCTCGATCACCGCCTGATCCCCATGCCGCAGGGAACCAATGGGCTGAATGCGGGTGCGATCCTGGTAGCGTAGAGGCAGATGGAAGAGCAGGTCCTGCAGGGTAAGTATTCCCAAGCGGGAGAGCCTCTCCGCCACCTTGGGGCCGACCCGTTTCAGGCTGGTGACCGGTCGCTCTTCCAGGCTTTCAGGGGGGGTGACCTTTTTCAATCGGGATAGGTTCCAAGTAAACTCTTAGTGCGGTGTAAGGTATAGAGTGTACACCACACTGGGTTCCAGCATGCCAGATCGACGAGGAGAAATAAAAAATGGTGCTTCAGGAGACGCTGACCTTCGAAACCCGCGGCAGGGGCACGACCAACATCACCCGGCGGGTGGCGGATGTCATTCAACAGGCAGGGATGCGTACCGGCATCTGCCAGCTCTTCATCCACCACACCAGCGCCTCGCTGATCCTGTGCGAGAACGCCGACCCCAGTGTACGCTCGGATCTTGAGCGTTTCATGGCCCGGCTGGTGCCGGACGGCGATCGCCTGTTCGAGCATACTCAGGAGGGGCCGGACGACATGCCGGCGCATATCCGCGCCATTCTCACCCAGATGGATCTAGGTTTTCCCATCATCAACGGCCGCCCCGGACTGGGGACCTGGCAGGGCATCTATCTGTGGGAGCACCGCACCCATGCGCACCGGCGGCGGGTGACACTGACCCTCTATGGTGAATGAAACATTATTTGGCTTCCACGCTTTGCATCTGCATGATCGTCAGCAGCATGCCCAGGACGATCCCCACCAGGGCGATCAGCGATTGAATGGAGAGCGTCGCCACCCCGGTCAGGCCTTGCCCGATATTGCAGCCACCGGCCAGCATGGCCCCGCCCCCCATCATAGCGCCACCCGCAAGGTAGGCGCCCATCCGGTTACCGGCGGGCGAGACCCAGCGAAATTCGCGCGCGACCAGCGCGCTGGCAAAGGCACCCAGCAGAAATCCAAGGATCAGAAACAAGGCAAAACCGGAGCCGGTAATCTGGCCAGTGGTCAGATAGACAGTTCCCCGTGCCAGGGGGCCCGCCATGGCGAGGGAGCTTGGAGCCGTCTCGGAGAAATCGTCCTGCCCGGCCACACCGGTAACCCACCAGCCTCCGATCAGGATCAGACCGATCAAGCTACCCGCCAGTATCAACCGCCAGTGCTGACGCCAATTGCCAGAAGACAAGATGATCGCAACACATAATAGAGAGAACAGCAGTGGGAGCAGCCAGAGCGGCAAGCCGAAAAGATCGCTCAGCGATGACCGCCCCCTATCCAGGGGGATGGCGGTCGCGTTCACCAACCAGCCCCGCAGTGGCTCCAACACACCGAACAGAGTAGCCATACCCACCAGTGCAAAGGTGAGCAGGCTGGCGAGAGCACCCAGATTACCTTCTGCGGCGCGGACCACCGTCCTGCTGGCACAGCCACCCGCCAGGATGGAACCCATGCCAAATACCAGGCCTCCACCCAAGGCGCCCAGCCAGTTGAGTGAGGCATTGCGGTAACTGGAAGCACCAATATCCACCCATTGCAGGGTTTCCAACAGTCCAGTCCCGAGCAGAGCGATCCCAAGCGCCGCCAGATAGGCGTGCAGGTAGCGGTAGTCACGCAGCAACACCAGATTGCTGGCGGCGGCGACAACACAGAAGCGGGAGCGTTGTGAAACCACGCCGAAAAGCAGACCCAGCAGCAGGCCCCCTCCGCTCACCCACAGGTTGATCTCGTCAAGCATGACCATCCCACCTCAACGTATGCGGGTCTCAATCGATTCAGTTGCTCCCCTGTTATCAACCCAATCGATGGTTATCACATCACCCTGTTTTCCCTCCTTGAGCCGGAAGGCCAGATAGGGATTGAGGGCCATACCCCAGTTCCAGTAACCCGTCAGGACCCTTTTAGCGTTATGCCGGCAATGGATCTCCCGGATGAAATGGCGCGGTATCTTTCCGCCCGTGAGCTTGTCCGTTCTATTTCCGGTCTCCATCGGATGACGAATCAACAATTTCACCACTGGCTTGCCCTGTTGCATTTTTGCCAGGATTTTGTGCTTATGTTTAGCTAGCGCCATCTTGCACTTCTCCTCAAGAAGTAGATCTCACTGGCCTCAGGCACAGCCCCCAGATGTCACCCTCGCCCGCTTGCTTGTGCGATAAAATTTACCCTTGGCCCCAACCAGGGCGATGACAAACCCGGAACCACCCATCTTGATGCGGGTATCCAGCCTGGGTTCAAGGGCCGGGTCTAGCGCAAAGGTGCCTACTGCTGGGTTGGGATTCTTTTCAGAGAACAGCGAGATCGTATCGGTACCCTCGTAATGGCTTCTAACCGATACGGGCACGCTACGGCCATCCTCGACAATCGAGGGCACATCAAGCTCGATGTCGTCACTCTCCACCACTGGCTGCCCCCCTGCCAGAGCGAGCATCGCCTCATCCAGAGAACCGGCGTGGAAGGCATCCGCCGGCCAATCGGCCAGGACCATCCGGGGGGTCAACAGGCCCGCATTCAGCAACAGCGTATATTCAGCCGCCGCAAGTGATGTCTTGAGAAAGATTCTGCGCTGCATGCTTCCCTCCACCCGATCTTGAACTGAAAAACCTGGTATATCCTTCAGTTTTTCTAATAGCACCAGTGCACAAAAAAACCACACTGCAAAATCCGCGGTTTATCACCCAAAGTTGGGCGTTCATTGACTGGATTGACGGAGCACTATATGGATCTCGGCTTTCCCATCGTCCCTGAAGCCCCCCGACGTAGCGGGGGGTGGTGTTTCTGATCAATCTTCCTCTTCGTCGAAGCACAACTCCCCGTCGAACTTCATCACGATTCCGCCATCGCAGTTATATTCGCCCGTAACATAGATACCGCCTTCATCGGTAATACCCTGAAAAGCACCGCGTGCGGTGACCGGATCGGGGATGGAGACTTCCTCGAAAGAAAAGGAGATCTCGCCTCCGGGGGAATCGAGGGGGCAAAGCTCGACATCGGTGGGTTCAGCGAGAAAGGTCGTATCGAAGGTGACCTGGGCCTGCGCCTCATCGGATGATGCTCTATTGCCGCACACGATGGTGTCCCTGAAGTTCGGCGGACTCGGAAAGTGTGGCGCGCCGAGAATGCCACATCTGAGTTTTTCTTTACCCAGCCTTAGCGCCACCACACCCAGGGTGGAACCGTCAGGTTGTGCGTTAATGGATATTTTT
>JBDLIF010000172.1:0-5921 GCA_039714955.1 Pseudomonadota bacterium
TTCATCCTCCCATCATGAACAGATCCAAGCGTTATTTCAGGCTCATTTCACGTTAGAAATAAACCCCCTGTTCAGGCTCATTTCACATTGGAAGAGGCTCTCTCTTGCTAAGAGCTTATTACTACTATACAATCATCTGGTCGGCCACAGCGGTGTGCGTGGACACAATCAACTTTGGAGCGAGCAAATCATGTTGCATCGTAGATTTATCACGAGATTGTCATATATCGTCTTTATCACATTTTCTGTCACCTTGTGCGCGGTCGGCTCGGCGCTGGCACAGGTCGTATTGACCGATGTGACTGTGTCGGCCGGCGTGAGTGGAGATAAAATCACGGCGGCGAACAACCACAGCCTCGGCATTAACTGGATCGATTTTAACAATGACTACCGGCCAGATATCTATGTAGTAAATGGCCACAGGCAACCGCACCATCTATTTGAGAACAACGGAGATGGAACCTTTACTAGGGCCGACGGGCTATTACCTGTCATTTCAAACACGGCTATGACGGGGTCAGTGTTCTCGGACTACGATAATGATGGCGATTCGGACATCTATATATTTACGGGCGGTAACACCACCATGAACAGCCCCACACCCGACGGGCCGCCCAACTTGTTGCTGAAGAATCTTTGGGTAGAAAACGGTAATCAGATCATTGATGGTGAGCCGTTGTTCGTGGAAGTGGCTGCCTCGGCCGGGGTGGATGATGTTGCAACCCCACCACTTGGAGCCCTACCCGGTTTTCGCGCTTTTAGTGGTGGCTGGATCGATGCTGATCGTGATAGCTGGGTCGATCTTTATGTCGGGCATGTAGCAGTCAGTATCCCAGAGCACGAAGCGAATCGGGATCGTTTCTATCGGAATCAAGGAGGCAGCTTTGTTAATGAGACTGCAGCCAGCGGGGTGGATGACGGTACAGATCCATCACGATTTCGGCCTGCGTTAGCCTTTATCGCGGCACACCTGGACAATGATTACTGGCCCGATTTGTACGTGGTTAACATGACCGTTGGGGGGGGGGCGTTGCAGAGCATGGATTTCCTTTACCAGAATGATGGGGACGGAACTTTTACGGATGTTACCGCGCTCTCACCGGGGGTTGGAGACGATGATGCTGCGGGCATGGGCATCGATGTCGGTGACGCCAATGGGGATGGTAACTGGGACATTTATGTTACGGATCTAGGTGGAAATACCTTCTACCTTGGTAACGGTGATGGCACCTTTCAAGACGACTCCGTAGTGCAGGCCGGCATTGAGGGGGAGAATTCCTGGGGCGTGAACTTTTTCGATATCGATAATGATCGCGATGAAGATCTTGGTGTAGCGACGATGGCCGATCTGCCGGATCTCATATATACCAATGATGGTAATGGAAATTTTACCGATGTTTCTAACGCGGCGGGACTGACTGGGAACGGTAATACGCGCGGGAGTGCTGTCGCGGATTATGACCTTGACGGCAAGTTGGATTGGGCCGTGGTCCACCAGTCTAACGGGGATTTGCAGCTCTTTCACAATGATACAATCGGTGCCGGCAACTGGCTGGAGCTGAAGCTCAAGGGCGCGGTGAGTAATAGGGACGCGATTGGCGCGGTAGTCCATGTCACCGCGGGGGGAGTGACGATGATGCGCCAGATCAAAGGCGGATCAAGTGCGCACTCTCAAGACAGTCTAGTGGTACATGTCGGTTTGGGTGATGCCACGCATGCGGAAGACATAGATGTGCATTGGCCAGCAATCGGTCAAGAAGATCATCTGGCGGATATTCCCGCGAACCGCCTTCTCGTGCTAAACGAAGGCTTTACTGTGGGGAAGCCCATAGATGATACCGATACCGATGGTGTGAATAACTCTTTAGACAATTGCCCGCTGGTATCTAATTCGGATCAGGCAGATTCCAACAGTGATGGTGTAGGGGACGCATGTGATTTAACCGACTCCAATGGCGGTCCTGGCCCAGTGCCTCCCGATGCACAATTTACTTACGCGCCAACTTCCGGCGCGCCACTGAGCATGGATTTTGATGCGAGCTCCAGCGAGGGAACTATCGTTGACTATGATTGGGATTTTGGTGATGGAAACCAAGGTCAGGGAGTGACGGTGTCTCATCTTTATAGTGCCGCTGGTGACTACACGGTGATGTTAACGGTCACCGATGATCAGGGCGTGTCCGATGAGGTGTCTCATTTGGTAACGGTTGCTGATCCAAACAATAATCCAGACGGCGTCGGTGGCTCCGTAACGGGACTAGACCTGGGCAATGTTGAATGCAGGAACAGGACCACAGGGCAGAGTATCCAGGCGACTGTTTCACCGGGTTCTGCGTCTTGGGACTGTGAAACATCAGGGCTGGCGGTAAGCGCGGGTGATCGCATCACCCAAAGAATAGATGGCACAGCCAATTCTGATCCGGAACCGGTCGGCGGCTCGGCCACTGCCATCAGTCGTGAAAGAGTGATATGCCAAAACCGCCTCAGCAGGCAAAGCGTCCAGATCTCCTCCCCGGACGGGAGTTGGGACTGCGAAGCTTCCGGTCTGGCGGTGAATGCTGGCGATGAGATTTCGATGAATGTGAACGGCATCGCCGATTAAGGGTTGCAGCACCCAACCCCGTGGGCACGGGGAACGGCTGTGGGACGCTTCTATGCGAATCCCATAGCCGTTTGTCCGTATTCGGAGGTAAATCCTGGAGCTTGGGTGCCATATGCTCTGGATATAAAGTCAAAATGACCGCTGCAAGCTGGCAGCAATATTTAATAACGGTCATAATCCGGTCCATCGGGAAAGCATGTAATCAACAACAGTCTTTACACCAAGGAGAAAGGCACCAGACAGATATAGCTGAGGCGGTCAGGGAACTTATCTTAAGCGCATTTTTGCCAGGCGAGGCCCAGAAAACCTGCTGGATACCACACCCTTGATCTCAGGCGGAATTCTGGATTCACTCGCAACAATAAAAACTTGTGACCTTTATCGAGGAGCGCTATGGCGTCTCGGTGGAGCCCCATGAAAGAGATGAGGAAAGCATTGGCAATATCTCGAATATCGTGCAGCTGATCAATTCAAAACTGTAATCATACATGCTACCTACCCATCCGGGGATCAGCCATCAGATGTGGAGTTACAAGCCAAGCCAGCTCCCGATGATGTTGCGCTGCATCTCCGAGGTTCCCGAATAGAGTGTGCTACCGACCGCATCGCGTAGCACTCTCTCCACCTCGTAGTCCACCATGAAGCCATACCCGCCCAGGATCTGCACGGTATCGAGTGCCGATCTGACCAGCGACTCGCTCACAAAGACTTTGGTAATCGATGCATCCATGGAAACATTTTTGCTCCGGTCAAGCTGCCAGGCGGAATGGTAGGTAAGCAGTCGCGATGCCTCCAGTCGAACCTTCATATCTGCAATCCGATGGGAGATCGCCTGGAACTTGCTGATTGGCTGGCCGCGCTGTTTCCGGGTCCTTGCATAATCAATCGCCTTCTCCAGCAAACGTTCCATGGTTCCGATGTGGCTTGCCACCAGACATATCCGTTCCCAGTCCATGGATTCCAAGAAAATGGTTGGCCCGGCCCCCACTTTGCCCAGAACAGCATCCTTTGGTACATAGGTGTTTTCAAAGACCAGTTCACTGATCGGGCAGGTACGCAACCCCATCTTCTCGAATTTCTGGCTTGCCTGAAACGCATTTTCTTCCTTTTCGACCAAGAAGGCGGTAACGCCACCATGAAACCCCTTCTCCCGGTCAGTTATTGCATAGACGACGGCTAGATCCGCCACAGGGCCATTCGAGCTGAAGGTCTTGGTTCCATTGATGCGAAAACCGTCGCCATCCGGTACTGCTGTTGTAGCCATGGAAAAGGGATCCGAGCCGGTACCCGGTTCTGTCATGGCATTGACAGCAATCAGTCTTCCAGTGCACAGTTCAGGCAAGTAGCGCTGCTGCTGTTCCTCGCTTCCATGCTTCCAGACTGGAACAACGCAGGCAAGCAGGTGCGCGCACACAGCGAACGTGAGACCACCATCCTCACAGCCGTACCCGAGCGCCTCAAGGGCAATCGCACTGGATAGTGGATCCAGCCCAATTCCACCGCAGGACTCGGGTACCGGAAGACCCTGAAGGCCCATATCACCGCACTTCAGCCACAAATCGTGGCGAAAAGATTGCTGCTGATCACGCTCCCGGACGCCGTCATTAAGTTCCTTTTTAGCAAATCGTATGATTTCCTCGCGCAAAATCCGCTGTTCTTCATTTAGAGCAAAATCCATCAGTCAAGCTCCTTCAGTTTCTGGTAGTCAATCTTGTCGGTGGATGTCTTGGGAAGCGCAGGAAGCACCGAGAAGCGGTCCGGAATCATATAGTTCGGCAGGTTGCCCGCACAAAAACCTTTCAATTCTATCAGGGAAGGGGATTTCTCGCCCGACCAATTCAGAAAGACCTTGACCAGGACCCCGCTTTCCTGGTCTGGAAGAGCGATCGCTGCCGCTTCTGCAATATCAGGATGGCGATAAAGTACCGACTCGATCTCTCCCAATTCAACACGGTAACCCCGCCTCTTTATCATGCGATCACGCCGTCCAATGTAGATATAATTACCCTCATGGTCCTCCTTCACGATGTCCCCGGTCTTGTACCATGCTTTCCCGGACTCATCAGCAAAGAATGCATGTGAATTACGATCAGGCAAATTCCAGTAACCCAGCATGACCGACCCTCCTCTGACATACAACTCGCCTTCCTGATCCTGCTTGACTGCACGGCCGTGCTCATCCACAACTATCGTTTCATCGCCGGAGCAGGCCTTGCCAATCGGAAATGGCTCTGTCCTTTCCTCCGGAATATTATCCGGCACCTCGTAATATGTACATACATTGGTTTCGGTTGGCCCATACAAGTTGTAATAGCGCGGTTGCGGCCAGATCGCTTTCACTGCCCGAAGATGCTTCACCGGATAAACCTCTCCTGCGAAGAAAACAATCCTCAATGCTGAATAATCATGCTGCTGCAACTGTCCATACTCAACCAACAGCCGCAATATCGAGGGCGTGGAATACCAGACTGTGATGCCCAGCTCCGCTATTACAGAGGCAAGTTGCCGTGGCTGTTTGCCCAAATCCTCGCCAACCAGGACCACTCTTGCTCCATGTTTTATTGGGGCATATATATCCAGAATGGAAAGGTCAAAATGAAATGGCGCATGCGCAGAAAAACGGTCCAGTTCGCTGAGTTCAAAAGTCTCGGAGCACCAGTCAATGAAGCTCAAGGCACTGTCATGGGTATGCATTACACCTTTGGGCATACCCGTTGAGCCGGAGGTGTACAGAATATAGGACAGCCGGTCTGTTGGTGCATGCGTTTGCTTGCTATCGGCCTCATCTTGCGATCCTGCCGACAGCAGCAAATCGACTCCATATTGCTCCAGTGTTTCCAGCTCTTTCAACACAGGCAATGAATCAACAGCGAAACCATCCCGCAGCCCGTCCTGCAACTGCCTGGCTGCCACAACAACCCTGACCGAACAGTCTTTGAAGATATAGGCGTTACGCTGCGGGGGTGCTCCGGGATCAACCGGGACGTATGCAGCTCCGGCCTTCAGAATTCCGAAGACGGATATCAATGAACCGATCGACTTCGGAGCATAAATACCGACCCTGTCACCGGGTTGAACGCCAACACGTTCCAACTCTTCCCGAACCTCATTAGCACGCTGCTCGAGCTCACTATAGGTGACCGCTCCAATCTCGGGCCTGCTCGGGTCTTCTATTGCAATATTATTCGGATAACGTCGAGCGGAATTATCCAGAAGTTGATGCAGACTGCTGGCACTGCTCATCAGTACATGCCTCCAGGGTTTGCCTGATAAAAGGGCTTCAGTTCAGGACCATAATTGTTCTGATCGGTATATTTGA
>JBDLIF010000173.1:0-5920 GCA_039714955.1 Pseudomonadota bacterium
ATCCTTGTACGCTCGGCTGCGGCTTCTGACCTCCAGGGAGGGAGGAAATGCAATCGGATTGAATGGAACAATCCTTGCCATGGCCGCAGACGGTCTCAAAATACTACCCACTCTCCGCTAGATATCGCATTGGAGTGTTTGAACTCCGAAACTTGAGTTATAAAAACACTCCAAATATGACCCTGTATCAGAGAGTACCAGACTCAATCAATGAGTAGGAATGAAAGTTTGGCAGTCTGAGTGATTTTGAAGCTAGTCAGTTCGACGATTTCAGACGTACACAGGGAGATGGATAGCGAAAAGTTCGAGGCGAATCTGAAAGATGGTCTGCTCAACCTGAGGATTTCCAAGCGGGAAGGGCGTAAGCAACGGAAGATAAGGTGTAGAGTGGTTGAAAACTGCAACGCCCCGCTAGCACCCCTTAATTTCAAAGAGTGAAAGAGTGCTAGCGGGGCGTCGAAACGGGCGCTACATCATGTAGCTCTTTGCCTCTTCTCCGGGATTTGGCAGACCGGCGATTCTCCAGGCCTTGCGGCAGCCGCCAAACAACCGGTCGACCGCATATTTACCCAGGTGCATGACCCGGCAGACGTGGGACATCACTGGCAGGCTGCCGTTTTCCAGATGGTGTTCCCGCAGGTAGAAGATTACCGACCAGTGGTCAGGCCCCAACTCTCCAACACCGTCCATCTGCGCCAGCAGGCGTGCCGTGTCCCGGCTCCAGGCGGTTGAATTGATGAGAAAGCCGTCCTCATCGAAATGGAGTGGGGCATTGCCTTTGCCCGTTTCCGGGTTGTGAAATGATATATGAGACATAATTTTTTCCCTCCATCCCGCATCAATGTCCTCATATGACGCGACACTATTTAACGTTGATACAAACTGCTTACCCTACATTTCTACTAGGAAATATAGCCCGGGATTGGATATTGGCAAGAAAAAACTTTTGTATGTAGAAAAAATACTTATGGCTTATAGGGTTTGGCTCAGGTTGATTGATGTGTCACGCCCCATCTTTTTCCCTATAACCATTGCTCTCTATAGGGTTACACTCTGACACTCGATGAGAGGTATGAGATCTAATGATTATTGGGGTATAAACGTGAGGATGGCCGATATGGTTAGATTTGGAATGCTGTTTTGTATGGTGGTCATGTCATCAACCGGCTTGGCTGAAGAGAAGGCCCGCTATGTCGAACCCGCCTATCAGCCCCCCAAGGTGGTCTATGAGTTCTATCTGGACGATCCGGCTAAGATGTCCTCCGCGCTCTATTGGGTGCGGGCATTGATCAATCCTTTGATGGCATCCCCTTACGACATGGCGCCGGAATTCATGGATATCAAACTGGTCATCCATGGTACGGAGATCGTTACCCTGGCCAGGAAGAACTATGAGAAGTATCGTGATGTGGTAGAGCGAATGCGTTATTACGCCGCTCTGGGTGTCGAGTTCAAGGTTTGTGGTATGGCGGCAGAAGACTTCGGCTATAAGGTGGAGGATTTTCACGAATTTGTCCAGGTGGTGCCCTCGGCCTTTACCGAACTGGTCCATTGGCAACAGCAGGGGTATGCCTTGGTTACCCCCCAGGTTTTCCTGCGCACTAAGACCAGGGAGGAGATCCGCTGATCCTTAGGCGGCGGTGAAAAGCCAGGTGCCACAACTCAGGCATGGCGAATATCCTGATATCACTAACCTATTGATATGGAAGAGGTTAAGCTGAGACATTCAGGGCGGTGCAAACGCATCAAACTTGTTTGATGTGCTTATTCATGGCAAAGTCTTGCTTATGTTGCCTTCTATCTACGTTTGGATTTTTCTGCTCTGGGGGCTGTCGGGTCTCACACTGGCGGATCAGATCCTGCCCTATCCCGAAGGGCAATTGACCGCGGATCAGATCGCACAGCAGGTGTTCTCCGCGGCGCATGGCGGTTTGATCAGAAACGCCATCAGCAGACGCAATAAAAATGATGTTGCATTGGTAGTCAACCGGGCTCCTCTGGAGAAACGAGTGCCGGGAAGAGGGGTCAGCGTCAATACCTTTGAAACCTATGTGAATAACCGCCCGGCGGATCCAGCCATCGAATCCCTGCAGATGGCGATATTGACCTCCGGAAAGACAAAGGGTACCGGGGTGTTGCTGACAAACTTCACCGACCAGCAGACGAGCGCGAGGATCGCGATGTGGTTGCCGGCCCTGCGTAAGATCCGGCGGATAAACGAACCGGCCCATGAAGATGTCTGGTTTGGCACCAACCTGACCTATGGGGAGCTGGTGCTGCGCCGCCCGGAACATGAGATCCACGAATCGCTTGGGGAGGGGGTCTTCGAAGACTGTCTGGCAACGATGGACTTGAATAGATGGGAGTTCAACCGTTACACCAAGCGGCTGCCAGGTCCGCAGTGTGGGCACAAGGGTAAACCCATCTATCGGGTAAAGAGCACCACCAAGTTCAAGAACTGGTGGTATGACTACCATATCAGTGAGATCGACAAGGAGACATTCGCTCTGTACCGGACCATCTATTTCAAGGATGGTGAAAAAATCAAAACAGTCGTGGTGGACTGGCAATCCCTGGATCAACCCGATCCGCGTATTACCTATCCCCGTTATATCTATGCGCTTACTCATGCCGACGGTAAGGACAGCATGGTTTACGTGCCACGCAGTACCATTGCACTGAATACGGAAATCCCGGACAGCTTCTGGTCCGAAGAGACACTGAAAAGGCGTGCTCGATGAGCAGGCCTGCATCAACCTGAGCTTCCGGGTCGATGGCCAAGAGAGACATCGCTGAACGTTATGCCCGCTTCATGCTCAGACACCGCTGGGCAGTCATCATCCTCACTTTTAGCTCTACCCTCCTGGCGGCCTTATATGTGAATCAGATGAATCTGCGCAACGACCCGGATTCGCTGCTGCCACTTTCCAACCGTTACATCGCGACCAACCTCTACAGTGATCTCACCTATGGCATGGGTAACCTGATGGTGTGGGGCATGAAGGTGAAGGAGGGTGATATCTATCAGCCCTGGTTCATCCGCATGGTCGACGAGATGTTCGACGATGTCTCCAGCCTGGAGTATGCCAATAAGGAAAATTTTATCGGTATTGCTTCACCCATGATGCGAAACCTGGGTATAACCTCGGATGGCAGCCTGGATTTTAAACGTCTCATACCGAGCAATGGCCTGTCAGAGAATGCCGAGGAACTCAGCAGGCAACTGGACTATCTGCGGGAAGGGTTGGAAAAGCACCTGGTGCTGGAGCCACTGCTGACCTACTACGAGGATAGCGAGGGCAACAAGTGTGAATTTCTCGATGCCGAGGGTATTATCACCAACGCATCGATAGACCATGTGCACCGGCATTGCACGGCGAAGGGCACCTTCATCATTGGCGACTTCAGTAACAAGCTGAAGGATGACAATCTGGCCTGGATAGAACGGGCCAAGGCCCAGATCGCCGATTATGAGGCACGCTATGGTGACCGGGTGGAGTTTCTGATATCCGGTGAGCCCTACTTCCTCGCTTCGATGGTGCAGGAGTTGTGGGACAAGTCCTGGTTGATTGGCGTCTCCCTGCTGATCGTGCTGTCGGTGCTCTGGTATGAATTTCGCCATTGGACCTGTACCTTGTTTCCTTTGCTGGGTGTCGGTATGACCATTGTGCTGACAGTGGGCCTGATGGGTTTTACCCAGTACAAGCTGACCACCATGATGGCGCTTACCCCCATGTTGTTGCTGGCCATCGGTATCGGCCATTCGATGCAGATCACCCGCCGCTTCATGCAGGAGCTGGATGCGAGCAAGGACCCCGAAAAGGCGGCATTCGAATCGATCAGGCATACCATCGTGCCCGCATTCCTGTCGATAGGCACGGATCTGCATGGATTCTTCGCCATATCGTTTGTGGACATCTCCTTTTATAAGGCCTATGCCTACTTTGGCATCTTTGGCATGTCTACCCTGATATTGACTACCACTACATTGATTCCTCTGTTGCTGGTCACCTTTCCACCCAGGTTGAAAAACCATGAGGGCGGCAGGGCGTGGGAAGAGAAGCTGGCAAACGGAATAACCCGATTGCTCACCGGCCGCTTGAAGTGGCTTCCGCTCGCCGCGGTGATTGGGGTGATGTGGATATCCGCGCACTACGCGGAACTAGGCCGTGGCGTCGGGGCATTGCTGGCCGGGGAGGCTGGACGCCATGATCCGGAAGTTGCACGTATCCAGGATGAATTCGATATCATGCCGGGAGCGGAAAAAGGTATTCACTATCCTCGCGCCGCATTCAAGGACCATTATCTGTTTGGTGAGTGGTTTGGTGAGAGTGGTGAGGTTCGACCTATAGCCGATCTGGAGGAGCTGTCCAGCATGATGCCCGGAGTCATCACCGCGAACATGGTGGTGCGTTCCAAAGCGGGTATTTTACCAGCATGTGGATTGGATGCCTGGAATGAAGCAGGAGCGCGGTTGATTGGTCCTGACAGCTGCCATGATGAGCTGGAGGATCCACCGCAGGGTGTCTTCAATGATGCCAGCGTGCTGCAGGCCCTGACCGATTTTGAAGACTGGCTGAGAAGACATCCGCATATTGGCTATACCTCATCCTATGTCCAGTTCATCAAGACCCTTAATATGATGCTCAATACGCCAACTGGCGAGGCGCCACTGGAGCATCTGAATCTCTATGCTATTCCCACTTCTAAGCACATGCAGTCCAACCGGTATGCCTATAAAAATGCTGATGACCCCGACTATCTTCCAGATCCGGATACTGCCGTACAATCCTATAATGGCATGCTGCATGCCAATGCGGGAGCGGGTGAGCTGGATTCCTTCATCGATACTCAGCACTGGGATGAAGGCATCATCGTTGCCTTTGTAAAGACCATGGATCCGGTTCTTGCGCATAAGACGATCGTGGATATCCAGAACTATCTGTCCGAACACCGGGATGATCCCGGGATGCGCAAATTGAGGATTGGTATCGACGGCGGTGAACGGATTGAGGTCAAGGATGGGTCGCAAACCACAACCATCGTGACCGGTGATACGATACCGGGTAAAGCGGCAATCGGTGGTTTTCTGGGGGTTACCGAGGCGACCCGGGATGTCGCCTTCAAGGAGTGGCTGCATGCACCGGCCGCCACCTCCATGACCGTCTTCGCCATGACGGCCATCATGTTCCGTTCCTGGTCGATCGCTCTTATCCTGATCAGTCTGTGTTTTATCACCCTGATGTCCCAGTATGGACTGGGTGGCTATATGACCTCCATCAAGGAGTGGTCCGCGAACCTGGCGTTCCATGTGCAGGTGGCGTTGAGTATCGCCATGGGATTGGGGGTGGACTACAGTGTCTACATGGTATCGCGTCTGCGGGAGGAGATGCGGGCCAGCGGACAGAACTGGACAGAGGCGCTCAGGGCCACATTGAGTTCAACGGGATCGGCGATCATCATCTCGGTCGTTGTCCTGCTGAGCAGTGTCATCCCGCTGATGAATACGGAGCTGGCCAACCTCTGGTCGGTCAGTCTCTATATTGCCGAGGCGTTGATCCTGGATGTGGTCACCGCGTTGATGTTCCTGCCGTTACTGGTCTATTGGCTGAAACCCAAGTATGTCTTTGAGCGGCGTGCGGAGACAAAATAGGTCATAGGACATGCCGTTACCCATAACTCGACAAGAAAGAATTGCCTCACACGGAGACACGGAGACGCGGAGAAGAATATAGCGGTCATTCCAGTTTGCCATTTATGATACGGGAGACACCGTCCTTCATCAGGGCCTCACCAAAATTCAGTAGATAGCCAAGACTCCTACCAGACAGGCGTAGGTAAGTGAGAAGTTGCTTCTTGTGGGCTTTTGTTACACGGTCGACAGATTTCAACTCCAAAATAACCTTATCGTCGACGATTA